>DATGZZ010000829.1:0-3296 GCA_035296945.1 Reyranella sp. | reverse complement strand
CCTGCCCAAGGTCGTCGATTGCTCGGGCGAGTTCGGCGTCGCCACCGCCGACATTCTCGGTGCACCGGTGCCGGTCTTGGGCATGGCGGGCGACCAGCAGGCGGCCACCGTGGGCCAGGCCTGCATCAAGCCGGGCATGGTCAAGGCGACCTACGGCACGGGCTGCTTTGCGCTCCTGAACACCGGCAGCATGGCCGTGCGCTCGCACAATCGGCTGCTCACCACCATCGCCTATCAGCTCGGTGGCCGGCGGACCTATGCGCTCGAGGGCAGCATCTTCATCGCCGGCGCGGCCGTGCAATGGCTGCGCGACGGCCTGCACCTGATCGCCAAGTCGTCCGACGTCGAACAGGTGGCGGCCCACGCCAAGCCCGACCACGGCGTCTACATGGTGCCGGCCTTCGTGGGCCTCGGTGCGCCCTACTGGGATGCCGGCGCGCGCGGCGCGCTGCTCGGGCTGACACGCGACACCGGCCCGGCCGAGATCGCCGCGGCCACGCTCGAGTCGGTGTGCTTCCAGACGCGCGACCTGGTCGAGGCCATGCGCGGCGACGGCGCGCAGATCGACGAGCTCAGGGTCGACGGCGGCATGGTGATGAACGATCCCCTGATGCAGCGCCTGGCCGACACCGTGGCCGTGCCGGTCGAGCGGCCCAAGGTGACCGAGACCACGGCTTTGGGCGCGGCCTTCCTGGCCGGTCTGCAGGCGGGCCTGTGGCCCTCGCTGGAGGCGCTGTCGCAGACCTGGGCGCTCGACCGCGCTTTCCGCCCGGCCGAAAGCGCGGCCTCGCGCGATCGCCGGTACGCGGGCTGGAAGGACGCCGTTCGCCGGGTGCGGAGTACCTAGGTCCGTCGCTGCCCAGCCCAAGAAAATATTGTCATCCCGAGCGTAGCGAGGGACCTTTAAAGCCGCAGGAAAGGTCCCTCGCTACGCTCGGGATGACAGCAGGTGATGGCTCGACATTCAATTGCGCGAGCGACGCCTCGATCGGGCTTTACCGTCGCGATCGAATGGTCGGATGGCTCAAAGAGCGTCGTCGATTTTCGCCCTGATATCGCCAAGGGCGAGGCGTTGTCGTATTTGCGGGAACCTGCTGTTTTCTTGCATCGGCTGTTCGTCCAGTCGGAAGGCCAAAGCCTCGCCGGGGAAAACGCCAAGTGGCCTGATCGATTTTCATGTCGACGAGCTTTGGCAGCGCACCCATACCAAGTCTTTTGCGGCTGAATAGGCCACGCTTGCTCGGCAAGACCTCGGCCATTAGGTTGCGCCCGCCATGCGGACCCGCGCTAACCCCATCTACTGCGGCGTCGACACGATCGATCTCGCGCAAGCCACCAAGCTGATCCAGTCCATTGCCGGCGGGCCCAGGCCTGCCGTCGGCGGCATCAAGCTGGGGCTGGAGTTCTTCCTGGCGCACGGCGCGCCCGGCGTGCGCTATGCCTTTCCGACGCCGGTGCGCGCCACGGGGGTCGGCTTCTTCCTCGATCTCAAGCTGCACGACATCCCCAACACCGTGGCCGGCGGCATCCGCGCCGTGGTCGAGCTCGCGCCCACCTTCATCACCATCCATGCCGGCGGCGGCCGCGAGATGATGAAGGCGGCGGTCGACGAGGTCGCCACGCAGGCGACCAAGCACAACGTTCCCCGGCCAAAGCTGCTTGGCGTGACGGTGCTGACGTCGCTCGATCGCTCGGACCTCGAGGCGACCGGTGTCAACGCCGATCCGTCCGATCAGGTCCTGCGATTGGCGGCCCTTGCGCATGCCAGCGGCCTCGACGGCGTGATCTGCTCGCCACTCGAGATCGCGGCCCTGCGCAAGCAGTGCGGGCCCGACTTCGTGCTCATGGTTCCGGGTATCCGGCCCGTCGGCAGCGCGGCCAACGACCAGAAGCGGGCGATGACGCCGCGCCAGGCGGTCGATCTCGGCGCCACCAACCTGGTGGTCGGCCGGCCGATCTACCAGGCCGCCGATCCGCGCGCCGCCGCCGAAGCGATTGCCCGCGAGGCCGGGGTCAACGACCTATGACCGTCGAGGCCAAGATCTGCGGCCTGTCGACAGCGGAGACGCTCGACGCCGCCGTCGCGGCCGGCGCGCGCTTCGTGGGCTTCGTCACCTATCCGCGCTCGCCCCGCCACGTCGCCTCAAACGACGTGCTGAAGGCGCTGGGCGCACGCGTGCCGAAAGGCGTCATTCGCACCGGGCTGTTCGTCGATCCCGACGATGCGCTGCTCGATGAGCGGCTCGCGACCGGCGCCATAGACCTGCTGCAGCTCCATGGCGAGGAAACACCCGAGCGCATCGCCGCCATCAAGGCGCGTACGGGCAGGACGGTGATGAAGGTGATCAAGGTCGGCGAAGCCAGCGACATCGAGCGCGGTATCGCGGCCTACGCCGGGGTCGCCGACCGCCTGATGTTCGATGTCGCCGGAGGCGCCTTGCCGGGCGGGAATGCGACGGCGTTCGACTGGACGTACCTGTCCGGCCGCACCGTGCCGCTGCCGTGGCTTCTGGCCGGCGGGCTCACGTCCGACAACGTCGCCGAGGCCGTGCGCGTCACGGGCGCGCGCACCGTCGACGTTTCCTCTGGTGTCGAATCGAGCCGGGGTGTGAAATCGGTCGAGTTGATCCGCGCCTTCCTCGATCGCGTGAAGGTGCTCTGAAGGGGGACCGCATGAAGACCGAACAGCGGCTGAAGGAGCTCGGCATCGAGCTCACCAAGCCGACCTCGCCGATGGCCAACTACGTGAATGCCGTGCGCACCGGCAACCTGCTCTATCTCGCCGGCAAGGGACCCGGCCTGCCGGGACATCCCCTGCCGGTCGGCAAGGTCGGCCGCGACTTCACCAAGGAGCAGGGCTACGAGTATGCGCGGCAGACGGGGCTCAGCCTGATCGCCGTCATGAAGGCCGAGTTGGGCGACCTCGATCGCGTCAAGCGCATCGTCAAGCTTTTGGGCATGGTCAACGCCACGTCGGAATTCGGCGAGCAGCCGGAAGTGATCAACGGCTGCTCCGATCTTTTCGTCTCGGTGTTCGGCGATCGCGGCCGGCACGCGCGCTCGGCGGTCGGCATGGGCTCGCTGCCGCGCGGCATCCCGGTCGAGATCGAGGTGATCGTCGAGGTCGAGGATGCGCCGGCGCGCCGCGCCGCCGCCAAGCCCGCCGCGCGCCGCAAGGCTGCTCCCAAGGCCAAGCGCAAATCGCCCAAGAGCAAGCGCAGGTAGGGCTTTTGACCGACCCCTGTCGGGGCTGCTAAGTCCGCGCGTCCCGACAGGAATTGCGATGCCAACCTCAC
>DATGZZ010000828.1:0-9700 GCA_035296945.1 Reyranella sp. | reverse complement strand
CGAGCGAGCTGTCGCCAAAGGCATAGCGGATCGTATTCATGGCCTTCTCCATCGGTCATTCTTCGATGAGCCGAAGATAGGGACGCCACCTGGAATTGACGCTCCGTTAGCGGATTGGAATTCGGAATCTTGCCGCCATATTGATGCCCTGATGACCGACCTGTTCGCCCCCGATGCCCGGCAGCCGCTTCGCGATGGCGCGGTGCTGCTGCGCGGCCGCGCGCTGGCGGTCGACCAGGCCCTGCTCGACGCCATCGAGGGGGTTGTCGCGCAGTCGCCCTTCCGGCGCATGATCACGCCCGGCGGTTTCCAGATGTCGGTGGCGATGACCAATTGCGGCCGCGTCGGCTGGGTCACCGACCGCACGGGCTATCGCTACGATCCGCACGATCCCGAGACCGGCGCGACATGGCCCGCGATGCCGGATGTCTTCCGAACGCTCGCTCGCGAGGCCGCGAGCGATGCGGGCTTCGACAGTTTCGCGCCCGAGGCCTGCCTGATCAATCGCTACGAACCCGGCACACGACTGTCGCTGCACCAGGACAAGGACGAGCGGAACTACGCCCATCCCGTCGTGTCGGTGTCGCTCGGCCTGCCCGCGACTTTCCAGTTCGGTGGGCTGAAGCGCTCGGACCGGCCGACGAAGGTGCCGCTCCAGCACGGCGACGTCGTCGTCTGGGGCGGGCCGTCACGCCTCGTCTATCACGGCGTGCTGGCCCTGAAGGACGGCGAACACCCGCTGACCGGGCGGCAGCGGTTCAACCTGACGTTCAGGAAGGCGCTCTCATGATTCGGACCGCGGGCGTCCCGCCCGCCTCATGAGCCATGAGCGGGCGGGACGCCCGCGGTCCGCGTATGACTATTCAGGCTTGATGCCCTGCTCCTTGATCAGGGTCACCCAGCGCTTCTCTTCCTTGTTGAGGTGGGCCCTGAATTCCTCGGGTGTCGAGCTCCGGAGGTCGACGCCCTGAAGCTTGAAGCGCTCGATCATCTCGGGCTCGGCGGCGATCTTGGCGATCACCTTCTGCAGGCGATCGATGATCGGCTTGGGCGTGCCGGCCGGCACCACCAGGCCCTGCCAGAACACCGCTTCGAAGTCGGGCAGGTTGGCCGACTCGGCCACCGTCGGGATGTTCGGGAAGGCGGGCGAGCGCTTCAGGCTGGAAATGGCGATGGCGCGGGTCTTGCCGGAATCGAGGAACGGCTTGGCCTCGAGCGAGGCCGAGAACATCATCTGCGCGTTGCCGGCGGCGAGGTCCTGGCCGGCCTGGGCGCCGCCGCGATAGGGCACGTGCGTGAGTTTCAGCCCGGTCTGTGCCTTGAACAGTTCGGCAGCGAGATGGTTGGTGGCGCCGATGCCCGAGCTCGCGATGTTGAACTTGCCGGGATTGGCTTTCACGTGAGCGATCAGCTCGGCCATGGTCTTGGCCGGGAACTCGGCGTTCACCTGCAGGATGAACGGCGTGAACGACATCAGCGACACGTAGTCGAAACTCTTGTGCGGGTCATACTGCACGTTTCCGGTGAGGGTCGGATTGATCACCAGCGACGTGCCGCCGCCGTAGATCGTGTAGCCATCGGGAGCGGCCTTGGCGACAAAGTTGGAGGCCACGGTGGTCGCCGCCCCCGCCTTGTTGTCGACAAGCACCTGCCGGCCGAGCTCGCTGGTCATGCGGTCGGCGAAGACGCGCGCCACCGCGTCGTTCAGGCCGCCCGGCGGATACGGCACGATGAAGGTGATGGGCCGGTTCGGCCAGTCGGACTGCGCAAGAGAAGCGAAGGGCAGCAACATGGCGGCCAGGCTGGCCGCAACGAACGTCGAGCGTTTCATTGTTTTTCCTCCCTGAAGTCGATCTCTCCCCTCACCCCGCAACGAAGAACGGCAAGGTGATTTCCTTGGTCACCGGCTCGAAGCCGAGCCTGACGCGTTGTCCGATCTTGATATCGGATTCTGCGATGCCGCGCAGCGGCGCGTTCACGCGCACGCCGGCATCCATGTCGACCAGCGCCACGACGTAAGGCGCCGACGCCTTGAAGAAGAAGTTGAACGGATGGTGGCACACCGTCCAGGTATGGATCATGCCGCCGGTCGCCATCTCCTTGAAGGTGCTCTCCATCGAGAAGCAGTGCGGACAGACCGGCCGCGGATAGTGCCGCGCCTTGCCGCAGCCCGCGCAGTGCTGGACCATGAAGCGGCCTTCGCGCATGCCGTCCCAGAACGACTGGCTTTCACGCGTCGGCGTCGGCAGCGGACGCTCGGGAACGGCTGCGTTCATGCCGCCCTCCGCAGGATCGCGACCGAGCCGTCGCCCATGTCGCCATAGCCCGTGACCAGGCCGACCTCGGCGTCCTTGACCTGCGCCTTGCCGGCCTCGCGGCGAAGCTGGCGCGTCAACTCGACGACGTGGTTGAGGCCCACGACATGGCCCTGGCTCAAAAGGCCGCCATGGGTGTTGATCGGCAGTTCGCCGCCCACGCCGATGC
Organism: Reyranella sp.; assembly: GCA_035296945.1. GTDB lineage: Bacteria > Pseudomonadota > Alphaproteobacteria > Reyranellales > Reyranellaceae > Reyranella. Next base: position 7,216 of record DATGZZ010000828.1, on the reverse strand, counting down.
GGCCGTCCATGATGAACGGCCCGCCCTCGCCCTTCTTGCAGAAGCCCAGAAGCTCGAGCTGGTTGATCACCGTGAAGGTGAAGCAGTCGTAGATCTCGGCGACGTCGATGTCCTTGGGGCCCACGCCCGCCATGTCGTAGGCACGGGGTGCTGCCTTGGCCAGGCCGAACTCCAGCAAGTCCGGTCGTTGCGCAATCGAGGCCGGCGATTCGGGATGGCCCTCGGCCACGCCCATCACCGTGACCAGCGGCTTCTTCAAGTCGCGCGCGCGATCGGCAGCGCTGACGATGATGGCGGCGCCGCCATCGCTCTCCAGGCTGCAGTCGAACAGCCGGAAGGGATCGGAGATCATGCGCGAGGCATGATGCTCCTCGACGGTGAGCGGCTTGTTCATCACCACGTTGCCATTGAGGATGGCGTGCTGGCGCGTCACCACGGCGATCTCGGCGAAATGCCGTGCGGTGGTGCCGTAGAGCTCCATGTGGCGGCGTGCGCCCTGGGCATAGAGCTGGGCCGGCGCGAACATGCCGATCGGCGCCTCGAACTCCGCCGCCAGGGCGAATTGCGGGAATTGCTGCAGGCGCGTCGAGACGCGCGCCCCGGAATAACCGGTGCGGCCGACCGAGATCAGCACGTGCCTGCACACGCCGGTGGCCACGGCCATCGCCGCGGTCTGGATGGCGGCGACGCACGTGGCGCCGCCCATCGGCACGAACACCGAAAGCTTGAGATCGGGCAGGTCGAGATTGGCTATGAAATCCTCGGCGATGCCACCGCCCGGGAAGTAGGGCACCACGCCGTCGATGTCGCGCGGGCTCAAGCCGGCATCGGCGATGGCCGCCAGGCTCGCCTCGAGCTGCAGCGCCAGCGGGCTTTTGGGCGTGCCGCGCGTGTAGGCGGTCTCGCCAACGCCGCTGATCGCCGCCTTCTCACGCAGGGCATGCGCCATGTCTCGTCCTCCCGCGACCATGGTGCCCTTCCCCCAAGGAAACGGGAAGCGCTAAGGTCGGTGTTTACGCCGGGGGAAGAATGTCGAACGAAGAACTGGTCTCGCTGAGCTCCGTCGAACTGCGCCGCCGCATCGGCACCAAGGAAATTTCGCCGGTCGAATTGCTGCAAGCCTGCCTCGATCGCATCGAGGAGGTGAACCCGGCGGTCAATGCCGTGACGGCGATGTCGGTCAAGCGCGCGCGCCAGGAAGCCAAGGCCGCCGAAACCGCGGTGCGGCAGGGCGAGGAGCTGCCGCTGCTGCATGGGCTGCCGACCGGCATCAAGGACCTGGAGGAGACCAAGGACCTCCTCACCACCTACGGCTCGCCGCTTTACCACGACTTCGTGCCGACCTGGGACAACGTCATGGTGGCACGCGTGCGCGAGGCGGGCGCCGTCGTGGTCGGCAAGACCAACGTGCCGGAATTCGGCGCCGGCTCGAACAGCCGCAACCCGGTGTGGGGCGCCACCGGCAATCCGTTCAATCCCACGCTCAACGCCGGCGGCTCATCGGGCGGCTCGGCGGCGGCACTGGCGACCGACATGCTGCCGGTCTGCACCGGCTCCGACACCGGCGGCAGCCTGCGCAACCCCGCAGCGTTCTGCGGCGTCGTCGGCTTCCGGCCCTCGCCCGGCATGGTGGCGGTGGAACGGCGCGCCATGGGCTGGACGCCGATCTCGGTGCTGGGCCCGATGGGCCGCAGCGTCGCCGACACCTGCCTGCTTTATGCCACGCAGATCGGCCAGCACGATGCCGATCCGCTCTCCTTCCCGATCGAGGGCGACGCTTTCGCCGAGCCCTGGCCGGTCGATCTCGGCAGCCTGCGCGTGGCCTACACGGAGGACTTCGGCGGCGCGCCGGTCGAGAAGGGCATCCGCGAGACGTTCCGCGCCCGGATCAAGGCGATGAAGCCTCTGTTCCGCAGCCTCGACAAGGTCGAGGTCGACTACGGCGGCGCCGACCGCTGCTTCGACGTTATCCGCGCGGTGAGTTTCCTGTCGCGCTACCAGGACCTCTACACCAACAATCGCAAGATGCTTGGCCCCAACATCGTGGCCAACTACGAGATCGGCGCCAAGCTCTCGCTTGCCGACTTCGCCTGGGCGCATGGCGAGCAGACGCGGATCTTCCGCGCGTTCCAGCAGCTCTACAAGGAATACGACCTGGTGATCGGCCCCACGGTGGGCTTCTCGCCCTTCCCGTGGAAGCAGCTCTACATCGACGAGATGGACGGCAAGAAGCTGAACAACTACTACCATTGGATGGCGACGAAGTACTTCGTCACCCTGACCTCGAACCCGGCGGTCTCGCTGCCCTGCGGCGTCGACCACAAGAAGATGCCGTTCGGCCTGCAGGTGATTGGCCGCTTCCGCGGCGACGGCGAGGTTTTGGGCGCCGCGCACGCCATGGAACAGGCTTTCAAGCGCATTCCCGGCCTCGCCCGGCCGCTGCCCGACATCGCCCGGCTGCGCAAGCCCGTGCCCGAGCTGAAGTCGATCGTCACGCATCCGCCCAAGCTCAACGCCAAGCCGACGAAGGCGCCGGCGCCAGGGGCGCTGTAGCCCACCCGGGCCACACCGCCGCCGGCAAAAAGACGCGATTGGACGAGGTTGCCCGTCCCTCGCTGTGACGAAAGTTGGATATCGTCGGCACGCTGCCACCTGTTGCCGCGTATCCCGTTGCATGGGCAGGCCCTCGATCGGGCCGTCCCAACGGAGGTCGAAATGCGCAATACGAAATGGCTGTTGGCGGCCGGGCTGATTGCCGCGACCACGGCGGCGTGCACGACCGATTCGGGCTATTACCCCAGCACATCGTACAACAGTGGCTACTACGCCCCGAGCACCGCTGCGTACTACCCGAGTTCCAGTGCGTACTACCCGAGCTCCAGTGCGTACTACCCGAGCACCAGCCGCAGCTACTACTCGAACAGCACCGCGTACAACAACAGCTACTACACGGCCAACCGGACCCCTCGGCGTGGGCCGTACGGCGACTACGACCGCGACGGCATTCCGAACCGCTACGACCGCGACGCCAACGGCGACGGTATCCCCGACCGCTACCAACGTTAGCTGAGCCGCGAGACCAACCTCAGGCCGGCTTCCGGTGAAAACCGGAGGCCGGCTTTTGCGTGCCTAAAACTATTCGCCATTACGCCGCCGCACCGCCACGGTCGGCCGCGTATTGCCTATCAGGAAGGAACCTCAGCCCGGGCAACCCCTTCCGAAGAGGGCAACAAAAATGCGCACAGTCAGATGGCTGGTCGCGGCGGGGCTTCTGGTCTCGGCGACCGCATGCGTGGAAACGAATGGCTATCCGGGGACGTCCTACGGCGGATATCCGAGCGGCTATGGCGGCGGCTATCCCAGCAGCGGCTACTACGGCCAACCGGCCTATTCGTCGGGTAGCGGCCTTTTCGGCAGCCTGTTCAACCAGCAGCCCAGCTACTACCAACAGCCGACCTACTACCAACAGCCGGCCTACTACCAACAGCCGACCTACTACCAGCCGCCGCCGCAGGTCGTGACACAGCCGCGCTATGTGCCGGTGCCGGTGGCGAGCAACCCACGGCCGCCCCGGGACCGCAACAACAACGGCGTGCCCGACTGGAAAGAACGCGACCGCAATGGCGACGGCGTGCCGGACTGGCAGCAGCGGCGCAACCGCTCCGGCTGACGGCTCTACTCCGGCGCCTTGCAGGCGAAATTGGCCAGCTCGTCGGGGCTGCCCGAGCCGGAGTAGCGGGCAACGAGGGGATAGGGGCAAAGCGGGCGGGTCCGCACGACTTTGCCCTTGTCGACCTGGGAGGCGGCGATCGTTGCGGGGGCGACGCCGTTCTCCACCCAGTTGATCAGGGCGGTCATGGCGTCGAACCGGTCGGTGCCGACGCCGCCGCGGCAATGGAACATGCCGGGCACCATGAACAGCCGGAAGAAATCCGGCGTCGTGAGGCCGTTGGTGCCGACCGCCTTCAGGTAGTAGTCGATCGCCATCACCGGCGGCAGGGCGGTGTCGGCCCAGCCGAAATACATCAGGAGCTTGCCGCCGCGCGCGCGGAACCCGCCGAGGTCGGGGTTGGTGGCGTTGAGCAGCGCCCGCGCATCGGCGTACTTGGCCATGTCCTTGGCGAAGTCGAACTTCGATACGTCGATGTTGGGGTCGGACTTGGGCAGGAAGTAGCGCACGAAGCTGTCGCCGAAGGCGAGCTGATTGGCCCGGCCATTGGGTGGCGGGATCAGCCAGCGATTCCAGCCGCTTTCCGGCGCCGAGCCCGTGATCGAACTGGCGCCGACCACCTCGGCGCCAACCGGCTGGCCGAAATGGACCGGCTTGCCGTCGACCTTCAGCCCCTCATAGATCTTTTTGATCGCCGCGGACTGCGCCAGCGTGAGACAAGTCTCGCCGTCCTGACCCGCCGGGCATTGCGCCACGTCGCGCGCCGGATCGAAGTCGCAGCGCCGCGGATCGTCTATGAGGCCATCCTTCAGGCCGTCCTTGGCGTCGCAGCGGGCGTAGGCGGCGTCGGCCACCAGCTTCATCTTGGCGACGGGAATCGGCGTCTCGACCAGCTGCTGGCCGTTCCACAGGCTCTGCGTCACCGTGTCGACGAAGTTCAGCACTGGCGCGCCGGCGACGATGCCGTCGAAATCCTGCGGGAAGCGCTGGGCGCTGATCAGGCCCTGACGGCCGCCGGTCGAGCAGCCGTCCCAGTACGAGTAGGCAGCGGCGCGGGCATAGTAGGCGGCGACGATGCGCTTGGCCTCGACCGCCGTCATGTGGACGGCGCGGAAGGCGTAGTCGACGCGCTTCTGGTAGCTCATGGCGAAGGTAGCGAGCGGCTCGGCCCCGGCGTCGTGGCCGGTGTTGGTGGTCGCCGTGGCGAAGCCCATCCTGAGGGCGGTGGCGCGATAGAGCGGCCGCGAGGCGAACTCGGGCGTTTCGCCCGCGAACCCACCATTGCCGTGCATGTAGAAGCGCCGGTTCCAGCTCGAGGGCAGGTTCACCTCGAAGCGGATCTCGGGCTGGATCAGGCCGGTGACGCGGCAGTGCTCGGGCACGCCGTCGGCCGCGGGCACCAGGCGAGCGGAGACGATGGTGGTCTCCGCGGTGGCGAGGCCGGCGACCGAGGCGCAGCCCATCGCCGCCTGCGTCGAGGTCACGCTGTAGCGCACCATGGACTCGCCGGCGTCGGTGAAGCTGTAGCTGTTGTGCGCCAGGGCTGAAGCCGGCATCAGCGCAAACGCGGCGATGATATTTCTTGCCGTCACCATCACTTGCCTCCCTTGGTTTTCGCCCTGCCCCTTGCGCGGACCTCGGCGTCGTGCTGGCCAAGCGTCGGTGCGGCGCGGCGCACGCCGCCCTGCGTCGCCGACATCTTCAACGGCACGCCCAGCGTCTTCTGCCGGCCCGCCTTGGCATGGTCGACCTCGGCCACCATGCCGCGTGCCAGGATCTGCGGATCGGCGAAGACCTCGTCGTGATGCAGCACAGGACCGGCGGGAATGCCCTCGGCCTCCAATGCCGTCATCCAGTCGGCCGTGCTGCGCTTGGCGACTTGCTTTTGCAGGAGGCCGACGATCAGCTCGTTGTTCCTGACGCGCTCGGCATTGGTCTTGAAGCGCGGATCGTCGGCGAGCTCAGGCCGGCCGATCAGGGCGCAGAGCTTGCGAAAGAAATTCTGCTGGGCGCCGCCGATCGTCAGCCAGCCGTCGGCGGTCTGGAACACCTGGTAGGGCGAGGAGCCGCGATGGGCCTGGCCGAGCTTCTCTGGCCGCTTGCCGTTGGCGAAATAGTTGGCGGCCTCGTAGACGCCGAGCGACACCGTGGCCTCGAGCAGCGAGGTTTCCACCCACTGGCCCTCGCCGGTCTTCTGCCGCGCCTGCAGGGCGGCCAGCACACCGATCGTAAGGTAGAGGCCGGCGCCGACGTCGGAGATGGCAAGCGGAATGCGATAGGGCGGGCCGTCCTTGGGGCCGGTCACCGACATCAGGCCGGACATCGCCTGGATCATCAGATCGAAGCCGCCACGGCTGGCAAAGGGCCCGGTCTGGCCGAAGCCGGAGATCGAGCCCAGCACCAGCCGGGGATTGCGCGCATGCAGGGCATCCCAACCCAGACCCAGCCGCTTCATAACGCCGGGGCGGAAGTTCTCCAGCACGACGTCGGCATCGTCGACCAGCTCCCAGAAGACATTTAGATCGGCCGGATCCTTGAGATCGAGCTGGATGCCGCGCTTGTTGCGGTTCCACAGCATGAACGGCGCGCCCTCGCCCTCGACGAAGGGCGGCGCGCCGCGCATGGAATCGCCCTGCGGGCTTTCGATCTTGATGACGTCGGCGCCGAGATCGCCGAGCTGCATGCCGCAGAACGGGCCCGACAGGTGCGTCGTCAGGTCGAGAACCACCAGGCCGTCGAGCGCGCCTGCCATGTCATTTATCCAGCAGCAGCTGAGTCATGTCGGGTAATCTAGGCTGGCATGGCTGCCCCCAACAAACCCTCTCTCGACACCTTGGATGAAATCTTTCGCTTCGCCGTCGCCCGTTTTCGCGCCGCGCGGCTGGCCTATGGCCACGGCACGACCAACGCCCGCGACGAGGCGGCGTTCCTGGTGCTGGAAGCGCTGCGCCTGCCGATCGCTCGGCTCGAGCCCTACCTGGACCTGCGCCCGACCGCTCCCGAACGTGCGCGACTGCTCACCCTGATCGATGCCCGCGTGAGCCTGCGCCTGCCCGCGGCCTATCTGGTGGGCGCGGCCTACATGCACGGCGTGCGCTTCCATGCCGATCGCCGGGCCCTGATCCCGCGTTCCTTCATCGGCGACATGCTGGCCGACGGCGTCCTGCCGATCGGCGATGCGGGCAGGATCAAGCGCGTGCTCGATCTCTGCACCGGCTCCGGTTGCCTGGCGATCCTGGCGGCGCTCACCTTTCCACGCGCCCGCATCGATGGGGCCGACTTGTCAGCCGGTGCGCTGGCGCTGGCACGGCGCAACGTGGCGAGCCATAGGTTCGGCGATCGCATCGCACTCCATCGCGGCGATCTCTTCGCGCCGCTGCACGGCAGGCGCTATGACCTGATCCTGAGCAACCCGCCCTATGTCGATGCCCAGGCGATGGCGAAGCTGCCGCCGGAATACCGCCACGAGCCGCGCATGGCGCTGGCCGCGGGCGACGACGGGCTCGACCTGGTGCGCCGCATCCTCGCCGAAGCGCCGAGGCATCT
>DATGZZ010000827.1:0-10989 GCA_035296945.1 Reyranella sp. | reverse complement strand
GCCCCAAGAGCGGTTCGGCCGAGCCTTGCGGGGCGTCGCACTATCACGGTTTCTACGGCATCGACGACCAGGCGGTGGCAGCGACCGTCCAGTGGTTGCGCGCCAACATGCGTCGTTAGGGGAGAGGGATCAGATGAGCGTTCTGGAAGGTCCCCGCAAGGAAGTGCGGCATGTGGTGAAGGACGGCAGCGAGTACTGGGTCGAGTTCAAGGACGGCCGCATCGTGTTCTCCGACGGCCGGACCTGCGGCGAGGACGAGGTCGTGCACTTGCCGCCCTGCACGCCGACCAAGATCATCTGCGTGCACGTGAACTACATCTCGCGCTACTACGAGTTCAACAACTCGCGCACGCCGCCCAAGTCGCCGACCTACTTCCAGAAGCCGCTGACCGCGCTCAACGCCCACAAGGGCGAGCTGATCAAGCCCAAGGGCTACAAGTACGTGAACTACGAGGGCGAGATGGCCGTCGTGTTCGGCAAGGTGACGCGCAACGTCTCGGCCGAGGAAGCCTGGGACTGCATCGCGGGCTTCGCGCCGTCCAACGACTTCGGCTGCCACGACTTTCGCGACACCGATGCCGGCTCGATGCTGCGGGTGAAGGGCATGGACGGTTTCTGCCCGATCGGGCCGGGCCTGGTCTCGGGCGTCGACGTGCGCAAGTCGACCTTGCGCTCCTACAAGAACGGCAAGATGGTGCAGGAGGGCGCGATCAGCGAGCAGATCTTCGACTGCGGCTACCTGATCGCCGACCTCGCGCGCCACATGACCTTCCTGCCCGGTGACATCCTGCTGACCGGCACGCCCGCCAACTCGCGCCCACTCGAGGCGGGCGATACGATCGACGTCGAGGTGACCGGTGTCGGCCGCCTCTCCAACAAGGTGGTCGAGGTGCCCGCGCCGCGCTCCGCGGTCGGCTTCCCGGCCAGCCCCGACAGCGACGGCGTGCGCCGCGTGGCACTCGGCAACGAGGAACGCCTGCCTGACAAGTTCAAGACACCAGCCTAAGGAGGAAACCATGGTCGCAATCAAAGCTGCCGAATTCGCCTTCCCGCGCATGGAAGCGCCGGACCTCGACGAGATGGAGGAGTTTCTCACCCATTTTGGCCTGATCCGCGCCGAGCGCACGCCAGACTCGCTCTATATGCGCGGCGTCGACGGCCATCATCACCTGCATGCCGTGCACAAGGGTGGTACCAAGTTCATCGGCTTCGCCTATCACGCGGCGAGCGAGGATGATCTGAAGCGGCTCGCCAAGCTGCCGGGCGCCTCGGGCATCGAGACCCTGAACGAGCCGGGCGGCGGCAAGCGCGTTCGCTTGAAGGAACCCAACGGCTACCAGATCGAGGTGATCCACGGCATGTCGACGGTGCCGCCGACCAAGGTGGAGCGCGACCCGGTCAATACCGGCAGCGATCCACTGCGCCGCAAGGGCCGCCTGATGCGGCTTGCCAAGTCGCCGACGCCGATCCAGCGCATCGGCCATGGCGTGCTGTCGACGCCCAAGGTCAAGGAGACCGTCGCCTGGTTCCGCGAGACGCTGGGCATGATCCGCTCGGACGACGTCTATGCCGGCGACAAGGACAACGTCATCGGCGCCTTCAGCCGCCTCGACCGCGGCGACGAATATGTCGACCACCACGTGCTGTTCTGCGTGCACAACGAGAAGACGGGGCTGAACCACGTTTCCTACGAGGCGCAGGACATCGACGCAATCTTCCAGGATCATGAGCACATCAAGAAGGTCGGCAAGTACGAGCACATGTGGGGCATCGGCCGCCACCTGCTGGGCAGCCAGGTCTATGATTACTGGTCCGACCCGTGGGGCCGCGTGCACGAGCGCTGGGCCGACACCGACCGGCTGAACGCGGCCAACGGTGGCCATCTGCTGAGTGTCGAGGAGGGCTTCCAGTCGCAGTGGGGCGAGCGGCCGCCCGAGCGCTTCATCGGCCACGCCAGCCCCTGATCGAGTAGTTTTGGTAGAGGAGGAAAGAATCATGTCCAAGCGACCTGCCGATTCGTCGGCTGCCCGCGATGCGCTGCGCGCATTCGCACCCAAGCTGGTCGACCTGACCGACAACGTGCTGTTCGGCGACGTCTGGGAGAGGCCCGGCCTCTCCAAGCGCGACCGCAGCCTGATCACCTGCGCCGCCCTGGTGGCGCTGAACCGTACCGAGCAGCAGACCGGCCACTTCCAGCGCGCCATCAACAACGGCGTGAAGAAGGAGGAGCTGCTCGAGCTCATCACCCATCTCGCCTTCTACGGCGGATGGCCCGTGGCCATGTCAGCGGCCAATGTCGCCAAGAAAGTGTTCGAGGGAGACCAGAAGTGAAGATCTGCTATTTCAACGACTATCGGCTCGGCGTCGTCAAGGGTGACGCCGTCGTCGACGTGACCGACGCGGTGAAGGACATCCCGCATATCGACACGCGCGACCTGATCATCGGCTTGATCGCCAAGTGGGACAGCCACAAGGCCAAGGTCGAGAAGGCCGCCGCCGACGGCAAGGGCGTCCCCTTGAAGGACGTGCGGCTGCGCCCGCCGGTGCCGAAGCCCGGCAACATCGTCTGCATGGCCGTGAACTACATGGAGGACGGCACGCTGAAGGAGAAGCCGCAGATCAACGCTTTCCACAAGGCGGCCTCTGCGGTGATCGGCGACGGCGATACCATGGTGCTGCCCGACGTGCCAGCCAGCATCTTCGAGGGTGAGGCCGAGCTTGCGCTGGTGATGGGCAAGCCCGCGACGCGCGTCAGCCAGGCCGACGCCATGAAGCACATCTTCGGCTATACCTGCTTCATCGACGGCTCGGCGCGCGGCCTGCCGCCGCCAGGCAACGTGTTCTTCCAGATGAAGTCGCGCGACACCTTCGCGCCGATCGGCCCGTGGATCGTCACGGCCGACGAGATCGCCGATCCGCAGAACCTCAACATCACGCTGAGCAACAACGGCCAGGTGATGCAGAAGTTCAACACCAACGACATGGCGCACCAGATCCCGCGCTCGATCGAATGGGCGAGCTCGATCCACACCCTCAATCCCGGCGACATCCTGGCCACCGGCACCAACCATCGCGGCCTGCATTCCTTCATGGACGGCGACAAGGTCGAGCTCACCATCGAGAAGGTCGGCACGCTCAAGTTCAACGTGAAGGACGAGCTCAAGCGCACCTGGGCCCGCACCACGCGCTCGCAGCACAAGGACAAAGGCGGCGAGGGCGCGCACACGCCGCAGACCGGCGGCAAGTACGCGAAGGCGTAAGGTCAAGTTCATACGGAGCGCGGACCTCCAGGTCCGCTCATGATCATGATGCGGACCTGGAGGTCCGCGCTCCAATGAAGAATAAGGCGCTGCGGTTGTCCGCAGCGCCTTCCTCACTTGAGCGAGCCTGACGGTTAGTGGGTCAGGGCCGCCTTGGCCGCCTCGACGGGGATCGCGCGGGGCTTCTTCTCCTCCGGGATCTCGCGCTGCAGCTCGATCGTCAGCAGGCCGTTGGCCAGCTTCGCGCCCACGACCTTCACGTGGTCGGCGAGCTGGAAGCGGCGTTCGAAGTTACGGCCGGCGATGCCGCGATAGAGATACTGCCTGTCGTCCTGGCCGTTCTGCGCGGTCTGGCCGGTGACCAGGAGCTCGTTCTCCTTCTGGGTCACGTTCAGCTCGGCCTCGGCGAAGCCCGCCACCGCCATCACGATCTTGTAGGCGTTGTCGCCCGACTTCTCGATGTTGTACGGCGGATAGCCGTTGGTGCCGGACTGGCTGGCCACCGAATCGAGCAGGTCGAAAACCCGGTCGAAGCCGACGGTGGCGCGATAGAACGGGGAATAGTCAAAGGTTCGCATGGTCATCATCCTCCAATGAGCGATGTGGTTGACGCCCCCGCCCCGGGATGGGCACGGGGGACAGCGCTGATTTAGGAAGGGTCTTCGGACCGTCAAGGGGAGGAAAAATTTCTTCTGCCGACTGGCTGGCGGCAAGAAATGCTCTCCCGCGCCGGACCTTCGGTAATTCAAGTCATGGCGAATGTGCGAAGACACGCCAGATCGAGAAGATCAGGCGGGAGTCCTGCGTATGTCCCAGTTTTTCGACCGTTATCCCGGGGCCAGACCCTGGGTGTTCGCCGCCAGCCAGGCGGCCGTCATGCTGGGCTTTAACGTCCTGCTGCGGGTCGCCGTGCTGTGAAGCACCTGCCGCTGTTCTTCGATCTTTTAGGCCGCAAGGTCGTGGTGGTGGGCGACGGGCCCGCCGCCGATCGTCGCGCCGCCTTGGCGCGCTCGGCCGGCGCCGAGGTACGGCAGCTTCCGGACGTCCGGGTCGACGATCTGCGTGGTGCGGCAGCCGTCTTCATCGCCACCGGCGATCTCGATCACGATACGGTCGCCCAACGGGTCGCCAAGTCCCTGGGCGTGCCGGTGAACGTGGCCGACCGGCCGGCTCTCTGCGATTTCATCCTGCCGGCGATCGTCGATCGCGACGACGTCGTGGTGGCGATCTCGACCGGCGGCGCCTCGCCGACCTTGGCAGCCAGCTTGCGCGGCCGCATCGAGGCGGTGCTGCCCGAGCGCATCGGCAACCTGGCGCGGCTGGCGGCGACTTTCCGTGCCCAGGTCAACGCCCTGATCGTCGATCCCGCCCGCCGCCGCACCTTCTGGCGCCGGCTGGTCGAAGGGCCCGCAGCGCGTCTGGCGCTCGCTGGTGACGATGCCGGCGCCCGCCGCACCGCGCTCGGCGAGCTCGATGACGCCCGCCGCCGGCTGGCGCCCGTGGGCATCGCTCATATCGTCGGCGCCGGCCCCGGCGATCCCGATCTTCTGACGCTGAAGGCCGCGCAGCTCCTGCGTGAGGCCGACGCCATCCTGCACGATGACCTCGTGCCGCCGGCGATCCTGGCGCGCGCGCGCCGCGACGCCGAGCTGGTGCCCGTCGGCAAGCGCAAGGGCCACGCCCGATGGACGCAGGACGAGATCAACGCCGAACTGGTCCACCGCGTGCGCGCTGGCCAGACGGTGGTGCGCCTGAAGGCGGGCGATCCCTTCGTGTTCGGCCGCGGCGGCGAGGAAGTCGAGGCGCTGCGCGACGCGGCTCTTCCGGTCGCGATCGTGCCGGGCGTCACCGCCGCTTTGGGCTGCGCGGCGTCGGCCGGCATTCCGCTCACTCATCGCAAGTTTGCCTCGGCCGTCACCTTCGTCTCGGGCCACAGCGCCGAAGGCAGCCGCGAGGCCGCGTGGCCGGCCTTGGCGGCACAGGGCCACACGCTCGCCATCTACATGGGCGCCAGCGAGGCCACCTCCGTGCGAGATCGCCTGCTCGCTGCCGGCGCCCAGCCCAATACGCCGGTCGCCATCATCGAGAACGGCACGCGGCCCGACGAACGGGTCTCCACCGGTCGGCTCTCTGACCTGACGCGGCTCGCCGCTGCCCACACCCGCGGCGACGCCGGCCCCAGCCTCATCATCGTCGGCGAGGTGGCCGCCCTGGCCGCCGCCGAACAACCGTCTTTGGCAAAGGTGTCCTGATGGCCAAGAACCTGAGCGGCGACCTGTCGGTCGCTTCCGCCAACCGCCTGGTCGATGGCGTCGTCGTGTTCCTCGACGATGCCGGCCAGTGGACGACGCGGTTCGAACTCGCCGCCGTGGCGCGCGACAAGCGGGGAGGCGAGATCCTGTTGGAGCGCGCCCGCGCCGAGGCCTTCGGCGTGATCGATCCCTTCCTGGTGGCGGTGAGCGAGGATGACGACGGCCGCATCGAGCCGATAAGCCTGCGCGAGAAGATCCGCGCCTCGGGGCTCACCTTCGACGCCATCGCGGCCGAGGCGGTGCGCTATGCCTGACACCCATTTCTACCGCCCGACTCATTTCTACCAGTATGACGACTACGATCGCACCTTGGTCAGCGAACGTGTCGAGCAGTTCCGCGACCAGGTGCGTCGTCGCATCGCCGGCGAGCTCACCGAGGAGCAGTTCAAGCCGCTCCGGCTGACCAACGGCCTGTACCTGCAGCTCCATGCCTACATGCTGCGCATCGCCATCCCCTACGGCACGCTGTCGTCGCGCCAGCTGCGCAAGCTCGCCGACATCTCGCGCAAGTACGATCGCGGCTACGGCCATTTCACGACGCGCCAGAACCTGCAGCTCAACTGGATCAAGCTCGAGGACGCGCCCGACGCGCTGGCCGCCCTGGCCGAGGTCGACATGCATGCCATGCAGACGTCGGGCAACTGCATCCGCAACGTCACTGCCGACCACTATGCCGGCGCCGCCATCGACGAGATCGAGGATCCGCGCATCTGGTGCGAGATCGTGCGCCAGTGGTCGACGCTGCATCCCGAATTCAGCTTCCTGCCGCGCAAGTTCAAGATCGCCATCACCGGCTCGCCCAACGACCGCGCCGCCGTGCGCGTGCACGACATCGGCCTGCGTCTGTGGGCAAACGAAGCGGGCGACGTGGGCTTCGAGGTGATCGTGGGCGGTGGCCTCGGTCGCACGCCGATGATTGGCAAGACGCTGCGCGAGTTCCTTCCGCGCGACGAGCTTCTGGCCTATCTCGAAGCGACGCTGCGCGTTTACAACCGCTACGGCCGGCGCGACAACCTCTACAAGGCGCGCATCAAGATCCTGGTGCACGAGATCGGCGCCGAGAAGATGCGCGAAGAGGTCGAGGCCGAGTACGCCGCGATCAAGGACGGCGCCCTGAAGTTGCCAGCCGAGACCATCGAGGCGATTGCCCGCCAGTTCGCGCCGCCGCCCTTGCCGCACCGGCCAGCCGTCGTGGCCGAGGTCGAGGGGCTGAAGCTGGACGACCGCGAGTTCGCGCTGTGGCTGAAATCCAACGTGGCGCCGCACCGCATGGCGGGCTACCGCATCGTCACCGCCTCGCTGAAGCCCGCCGGCGCGCCGCCGGGCGACGCCAGTGCCGTGCAGATGGAAGGCGTGGCCGACATCGCCGACGCCTACAGCCAGGGCGAGATCCGCGTCAGCCACGAGCAGAACCTGATCCTGCCGCATGTCGCGGTCGAGGATTTGCCGGCGGTGTGGCGCGCCCTCGGACGCCTGGGCTTCGCCGAGGCCAATGTCGGCAAGATCACCGACATTATCGCCTGCCCGGGCCTCGACTACTGCGCGCTCGCCAATGCGCGCTCGATCCCGGTGGCGCAGCGCATCTCCAACCATTTCGCCGAGCTCGCGCGCCAGCACGACATCGGCGACCTGAAGATCAAGATCTCGGGCTGCATCAATGCCTGCGGCCATCATCACGTCGGCCACATCGGCATCCTGGGTGTCGACAAGAATGGCGTCGAGCTCTACCAGCTGAGCCTGGGCGGCGACGTCGACTTCGGCAAGACGGCGATCGGCGCGATCCTCGGGCCGGCCGTGACCGCCGACAAGGTGGTCGAAGCGGTCGACGCCATGGTCGCGACCTATCTCGACAATCGCGGTGACGGCGAGCGCTTCGTCGACACCTATCGGCGCATCGGCGCCCAGCCCTTCAAGGAGCGAGTCTATGCCGCTGTTTAGCGAGACGGGGAGCGCCACCATCCTCGAGCCATTGCCGTTCGCCGAGTGGCAGCAGCGGCCGGCCTGGCCCGCGGTATCGCTTGCCAACACCGATCCTGTCGAGGACCTGGCGCCGCATGTCGGCCGGCTGCGCCTGATCGTGCTCAGCTTCCCCAAGTTCAGCGACGGCCGCGCGTATAGCCAAGCGCGCCTGCTGCGCGGCCGGCTGGGCTATGCCGGCGAACTGCGCGCCACCGGCGGCGTCCTGCAGGACCAGCTGCCGTTCATGCTGCGCTGCGGCTTCGATTCCTTCGAAAGCGATCAGAAGGGTTTTGGCGAGGCTTTGGCCAAGGCCCGCACGCTTTTCAGCGTGGTCTACCAGCCCGCCGAGGACGACCGGGCGCCCGCTTCGCTCCTGCGACTGAGCCGACACAAGGTACTGTCACCCCGAGCATAGCGAGGGGCCTTTAAGGCCACAGCAAAGGTTCCTCGGGCTTCGCCCTCGGGATGACAGTTTGCGCTTTGTCGGCTACCCTATCTCCTAACGTTTGTTCAAAAACGAACGACATGGAGGACAGCCGTGGCCAAAGGGCACCAGGTCGAGACGCACAACACCGCGCACTTTCTCCACGACTACGCCAGCGAGCAGGCCGACCTGCGCCGGCTCTATGAGCAGGCCAAGATCGACCAATGGAACGCCGCCACCGACATCGACTGGTCGGTGCCGCTCGAAGGTGACGGCGGGCTGATCTCAGACGACCTCGTGGACATCCACGGCACGCGCTTCTGGGATGCCATGTCGGAGGCCGACCGCGTCGAGCTCAACCGCCGCGTCACGCGTTGGCGGCTGTCCACTCTGGTTGCCGGCGAGCACGGCGCGATGCTTCTGTGCAGCCAGCTCGTCAACAACGTCCAGGGTCAGGACGCCAAGCTCTTCCAGGCCACCCAGGTCGCCGACGAGGCGCGCCACAACGAGGTGCTGCAGCGCTACCTCGAGCTCAGGCTCGGCGGCGAGACCTATGCGCTCGGCGGCAACGTCAAGGAGATCTTCGACACCCTGCTCAGCACCACATCGTGGCATCTCAAGACGATCGGCCTGCAGCTCGTCGCCGAGACCTTCGCGGTGTCGCTGTTCCGCATGCTGGCGGAATCATCCAAGGACGCCGTGCTTCGCCAGGTCTGCCGGCGCATCCTGCAGGACGAGGCGCGCCACATGGGCTTTGCCATGCTGTCGCTGCCCGAGATCGTGGGCGAAGCGAGCGATGGGGAGCGCCGCGAGATGGAGGACTTCGCCGTGTGGGCGCTCAGCCGCACCTTGGGCGGCATCTTCCCGCTCGGCGCCTATCAGGAGATGGGCTTCGGCAAGGCCGAGGTCGACGAGATCAAGCAGTTCCGGCGCGAGCGCGCGGCCGGCGGCGACGAGACCGCCTTCCGCAAGTATTTCCGCCGCGACCTGCATGACGGCCTGGTCCGCAACCTCCGCAAGGTCGGGCTGCTGACCGAGCGCATCACGCCCAGCCTGCAATCGTTCGGCATCAAGCTCGCAGCTTAGTGGAGTGCGGACCTCCAGGTCCGCTCATATTCGGACCGCGGGCGTCCCGCCCGCGCATGATCATGAGTGGGCGGGACGCCCGCGGTCCCCAATCATGAGAAGACGCGCCACTGGAGTGGCGCGCCCCCAGCCCACAGGCTTACTTCAACCGCTGCAGCAGCTTGTTGCGCACGACGGGGTCGTTCTGCGCGACCTCGATGATGCTGGTGTATTCTTCCACCGAAAGGCCTTCGTCCTTGACCGCCTTGGCCATGGCGTCGCTCGCCTCGTCGGCTAGCTTGGCTTTCTGGTCGGACGGCGCCTTGATCAGCTTCTGTTCGTAGCTGTCCCGGATGGTGGACACGTTCTTGACTGCCTTGGCAGCAGCGTCGAGCTTCTTCTCGGAAATATCCGCCGCCGGCGCCGCGCGGTCGGGCTTCGTCGTGGGCGGCGTCGTCTGCGTCTGGGCATTGACCGCGGGCGCAAGCAAGAGCCCGGCCGCGGCGAGGGTCATGGCGCAAAAGCCGATGGTCGATTTCATGTTGGTTTTCCTTCTCTGATGATCAGTGGCGGCTGTCGGCTTCGAGATCGACCACCGTTTCGGTCGGCTCGGGCTGGTGCGGCTGAAGGCTTTCCGCGCGCGAATCGGTCCAGCTCGCGAGATTGACCACGACGCCCAACCGGCCGTCATTTTCGGCCTCGACCGGCTCCACGATGTTGAGGCCGCGGCTGTCGAGGAAGTAGGTGTGATCGCCGAACAGGCGTTCGAGCTGCGATAGCATCGGATGCTCCGCCGGAATGGCTTCGGCGTTCAATTCCGCGGCATTCAAGGTGTGCAAGGTCTGCTGGATCTGTGCGGAATTCATCTTCATCGCACACGCTCCTCTGGTTGGAGGTTGGGTTCAGGCAGAGGTGTTGGTCGCTCGGCGCCTCCCACGCGAGAGTGGTCGATGGCCGACGATGATCTCGGTCGTTCGGCACGGCGCTGATCTCTATCTAAGGCGGTGGTTCCATCCGTCAACCCGGCGACGGGGATTACGATGCATCAGGTGTGGCGATCGTGTGACCATGAGCGGCGCCAAGAGCGACGTCAGAGCGACGTTTGTCATAAACATGAAATTTCGTCGGTCCGTTGCGGGACCATACTCGGCGCGACATGGCGAGACTGCAGCCATCTGCCAGCGTGGAGGTCGGCGATTGGATGCCGCGGATCACGCTGCCACTGACGTCGGGACGCTTGTTCGACTCCTGGGATCCCGACGACATGCGGCCAGGCAAGGGTCTACTGGCTTGGCACGCCACCCGCTTCCGTCGTCGCACCGCTGGCCGAAGTCCTGCAAGCGTGCGAGACGCTGCTGCATGTGGTCGCAGAAATGCCACCGGACTCTTCGATTGATTATCCGTCGTGCCTGCTCGACCGGCTGGGAGAGCTTGGCCGCGCGTTCGCGGTGAATGGACCGCTTGCCATCATCGTTGATGCGGCGGGCCGTGTCGCGGACCTGCTGCCACAGCCGACACCCGATGCGATTGCAGCACGAATGACGCAACTCTACGCGGCGAGCCGGCCGGCCGTCGTGCAAGCCAAGGCGCCGGTGCTGCTGCTCGAGCGCGTGGTCGATCCCGGCCTGTGCCGTACGCTGATCGACTACTGGCAGCGCAAGGACAAGATTTCCAACACGGTGGGTGGGCTGCAGGGCAATGTCGTCAACGGCGACATCAAGCGCCGCCACGACGTTCAGCTCGACGATCCCAGGCTGTTCGTCGCGTTGCGCGATTGCCTGGTGCGGCGCGTCGTGCCGGCGATCCTGCGGGCTTTCCACATCAGCATCATGGTAATCGAGGCGCCGATCATCGGCTGCTACGACGTTGAGTCCGGCGGCCGCTTCGGCCGTCACCGCGACAATACCAGCAGCTATACCGCGCATCGCCAGTTCGCGCTCAGCCTCAACCTCAATCCCGACGAGGAGTA
>DATGZZ010000826.1:0-8601 GCA_035296945.1 Reyranella sp. | reverse complement strand
CGTGGGGCCGGCCGGCACCTTCCAGTACTTGCCGTCGAAGGTCAGCATCTCCTCGGTCCAGCACTTCTTGACGATGCGGAAGTTCTCCTCGAAGGCCAGCCGGTTGGCGTTGTCGATCTCGTCGTGCTGGTTGGGCAACGCGCCGTGGATGCCATGCGTCTGCTGCGCCATGACGTCGACCCAGCGCCGCTGGTAGCCGCGCGCGAAGCCCGCGTTGGCGCGTCCGCCCGTCATGTGATCGAGCATGGCGATGTCTTCGGCGACGCGGATGGGATTGCTGGCCGGCAGCACGATGCCGAGCTGGCCGACGCGGATACGCTTGGTCTGCATCGCGAAGTAGAGATCGAGCAGCACCGGGTTGTTGGAGAGCTCGAAGCCCTCGATGTGGAAGTGATGCTCGGTGAAGCTCACCGAATCGTAGCCGAGCGCGTCACCGAGCTTTATCTGCTCGCTGAGCTCGCCCAGCATGCGCTGATAGAAATGCGGGTTCATGCCGGCCATGCCGGCCTCGATCTCGGCGCGGCTGCCGATGCTCGGCAGGTAGAACAGCGACGCCTTCATTGTCTTGTTCCCTCCCTTACCGCACATCCTCACCCTGAGGAGCGGTCCGGAGGACCGCGTCTCGAAGGGTGGGACCAGTCTTGCTGTTGCCCATCCTTCGAGACGCGCGCTTGCGCGCGCTCCTCAGGATGAGGAAGTGGAGGGTGGCACGGTTCCCGGCTTGGGGTCGATGGGCAGAAGCCTGTCCAGGCCGACCAGTTTTTCGTAGAGCGACGCGGCCTGCAGCAAAGCCGCCTCGCCGCGCGGCTTGCCGACGAGCTGCAGGCCGACCGGCCGCCCGTACTGGTCGAAGCCGCAGGGCACGGCGATGGCGGGGCAGGTGCTGACCGTGATCACCGAATTCACCGTCGAGCCCGCCATGTAGTTCTCCGGCTTCCTGCCGGCGATGGTCTCGGGATGGCGCAGGTTGACGTCGAATGCGCCGGTCGGCGCGCCTGGCGTCACCAGGAGGTCGAACGTCTGGAAGAACTCGATCATGCGCCGGTAGAACGCGGCGCGTTCGCGCTCGGCCCAGGCGAGGGCGGACGGCGTCTGCCTGAGGCCGCGCTCGGTGTTCCAGATGATGTCGGGCTTGAACTTGTCGCGATGCTCGGCGATCTGCAGCTCGCGGTCGACGACGAACTGCTGGCTGCGCAGGTTGAGGAACGCCTCGTCGATGTTGCCGATGTCGGGCGAGGCCTCCTCGACAATGCAGCCGAGCTCCTCGAAGCGGCGCGCCATCTTCGTGCAGATGTCGCGGACCTCGCGGTCGATCGCCGCCTTGCCGTTGTAGTCGGCGGTGAAGGCGACGCGCCTGGGCATCACGGGATGCGCCACGGCGTCGGAGAACGATACGTGAGGTGCGTCAAAGGTCATGGGATCGTCCAGGCAGAGGCCCGCCATGGTGTCGAGGAACAGGGCGAGGTCGGCGACGCTGCGCGCCATCGGCCCCTGCACCGACAAGGGCGCCCAGAGATTGTTCGAGGTGCCGCGGGTGACGCGGCCGGGCGATGGGCGCAGGCCCACCACCGAGCAGTAGGTGCCGGGCCGGCGCAGCGAGCCGCCATGGTCCGAGCCGTGCGCCAGCCAGACCTCGCCGGTCGCCAATGACACCGCGCCGCCGCCGGTCGAGCCGCCGCAGGTCAGCGAGGTGTTCCAGGGATTGCGCGTGCGGCCGAAGACTTCGTTGAAGGTGCTGCCGCCGGCGCCGAACTCCGGCGTATTGGACTTGGCGACGACCACCCCACCCTTGCGCTCGATGCGCTCGACCAGCGGATGGGACTTGGCCGGCACGTGGTTGGCGAACAAAGGCGAGCCGTAGGTGGTGCGCACGCCGGCGACGTCGGTCAGGTCCTTGATCGACACGGGAAGACCGGCCAACCAGCCTGCTTCGCCGGAGGCTTCGCAGGCCAAGCCCTGCATGATGCGTTTGGCGTGGTCGCGGGCGCGGTCGAGGCAGAGCGTCGGCAGCGCGTTCACGGCGGGCTCGACCTCGGCGATGCGCCTGGCCGAGGCCTCGATGAGGTCGAGCGGCGAGATCTCCTTCTTCTTCAGGAGGGCAACGGCCTCGACGGCCGACAGACGCCAGAGTTCGCCGCTCATGTCTCAAGCCTCCTGCGGATGACGTGCCTCGTGGCGGGCAATCCAAAGTGTGGCTGCGCAGATCACGCTGCCGCCCGCCAGCGCCCACAGTGTGGGCAGATGACCGAACACCAGGAAGCCCAGCACGGCGGCCCAGACCAGATCAAGGAAGCGTACGGACTGCACGGCCGAGACGTCCGCGATGCGATAGGCCCGTGTCATGCAGTAGTGCGCCGACGAACCGGCCAGGCCGCAGGCGCCGACGATGATCCACTGCAGCGCCGTCGGCCATTGCCAGGCCACGCGCAACGGCCATTCCAAGGCAAAGACGGCGAACGGCAAACCGAAGGAGAAGATCATGACGCCCAGCCAGAACACGATCGCTTCCGGCCGGTCGTAGCGCGTCAGGACCTTCGACAGCAGGAAAGAGACGGCGAACAGCGGCGATGCGACCAGCATCCAGACCGTCGGCAGCACGGAGACGTCGGATTGCACCAGGCCCGGCCACAGCACCATCAGCACGCCGCCGAAAGCGATCAGCACGGCGGCCCAGCGCGCGCCATACATGCGCTCGCCCAGGAACAGCGAGGCGCCCAGCATCATGAAGATCGGCCCCGTGAAACCGATGGCCGAGGCCTCGGCCAGGCTGACGACCGGAATCACCGAGATCCAGATCAACGAGCCCGTGACATGAAAGAGGCCGCGCCAGGCATGCAGCGCGGGGCGGCGCGGCCGGTAGTGCTGCCAGCCGGCCTGCATGACGAAGGGCAGCAGCAGAGAGGAGCCCACGAGATAGCGCAGGCACATGACCTGAGGCGGATGAAGCTGATGGGTGAGCAGCTTCTGCAACATGTTGAGGACGCCGAACAACACGCCGCAGGCGATCATCCAGACGAGGGCCCGCAGCGTTGCGTTGTCGGACAGATGCATCAGCCTCTTCCACACGAAACCTGCATCAAGGCAGGCTGACCACCCGCCGGCGCTGGGCGATGTAGAGGGCGCCCAGCAGCATGAGATTGAGCAGATTGAAGGCCAATGCCGCCTGGAAGGCCAGCCGGTAGCTGAGCGTCGCGTCGAAGATCGCGCCGCCCAGCCAGCCGCCGACCGCCATGCCGGCCATGGCGAACAGCATGACCACGCCGAGGCGCCAGCCGGCAATCGTGGGGCCGTAGAGAAAGCGGAGGTTGAGCGCATAGCCCTGGACGATGGCGATGAAGGGAATGCCGTGCAGCAGCGACAGCGCATAGATGCTGGTGATGTCGCGGGCGATCATGAAGCCGACCAGCGAGCCGATCTGGATCACCGAGCAGAGCAGGCTGACCGGCAGCGGCCCGATGCGGTCGGCCAGCCGCGCCATGACGAAGGTGGCGACAAGAGCCGAGATCAGCACCAGCGACACCGCCTCGCTGCCGCGCGCCGCCGGATAGCCCAGGTCGCCGCAATAGGCGACCATGTGCACGAAGGGCAGCGCCATGGCGGCGCAGCAGCAGAAGCTCGCCGCCGACAGCAGCACCATGATCACCGACGAGGGCAGCGGCAGGTCGACCTTCTCCTCGCGCCGCCGCCGCCCACCGGCACCGCGCAGGATCGGCGCCGGCCGGACATAGAGGGCGCCCAGCAGAAGGAGCGCCCCCGCCACCACGCCGTAGATCGTCAGGGTCCGGCGCCAGCCGATGTCGGGCAGAAGCGCCAGATAGATCTGCGGCCATATCGTGCCCGACACGGCGGGCCCGACCGAGACGATGGCGATGGCGGTATTGCGCCCGCGATCGAACCATCCCTGCACGTTGTTCATGGCCGGCGTGAAGGTGGCCGCATTGCCGAAGAAGCCCAGCAGGACGGTGTAGCCGACATAGAGCGCCAGCTCGCTGCCGCTCGCCGCCACCCAGCCGCCCAGCGCGATGGAGACGCCGCCGATCAGCAGCGGCACCCGGGGACTGGTGCGGTCGGCCAGCCAGCCCATGAACACGCCGCCCACGCCCATGCCGAAGAAGCCGATCATGTAGGCGAAGCTGGGCACGGCGCGCTGGCCGCCGAAGTCGGCCGCGATCTCCTTCAGCCCGATCACCGGCAGGTAGATGCCGCCGCCGCCCAGCGCAACGCAGAGCATCGACACGATGGCCAGTCGCCAGGCGTAAGGGCTGTCGACGCCAGGACGCGACACGACGGTGGTCATCTTCTATTCGCGCGCCAATGCTGCGGTCGCTGCCGCCTCGGAGTCGAGCGCCTGGTCGTCGTCCATGACCATGGTGACCTTGCGCAGCGTGCCGGTGAAGGCGAACGGCGCCTCGTAGTGCGACACCGGGCTCAGGCGATCGCGGCCGATGTCGAGGCCCGACCAGGAGATGAAGGCGACGAAGCCGACCGTGGTCTCGAAGCGGCCGGCGGGCTCGCCGTCGATCAGCAGGGTGGCGGTGTTGGTGTTGTTGCGGAAGCGCATGCTCATGCCGAGCCGGCGGTTGCCGGCCGGCACCGGGCGGTCCGAGACGATCAGGTGGTGCAGGCCGCCGACATTCATGTCGTAGCAGAGGCGGTTGTCCTTGATGTAGAGCGCGTAGCCGCAGGTCATGTCGCCGTGGGCGATCAGCACGCCCTCGGTCGCCGGCCCGTCGATGCGGGCATCGGCCTCGATCGTGTAGCTGCGGTTGCGCACATCGGGCGCCACGTCGGTCGGCAGATGGCCCATGCCGGCATGGAACACGAAGCGCTTGCGTGGGCCGTGGAAGCGCTTGGCGTTGTCGCCGAAGCGGGCCGCGAAGCGATCGTCGAGCGGCAGCACTTGGTGCGCCTCGGCCTCGCGCCACCATGCGTCGATCATCGCCTTCAGCCGCTCGGGCTCGCGCTCGGCGAGATCGTCGACCTCGTTGAAGTCGCGGTCGAGACGGTAGAGCTCCCACTGGTCGTGGTCGAAGGCGTTGCCCGGCGGATGGAAGCACACGGCCTTGAAACCGTCCTGCACCAGGCCGCGATGGCCGAACATCTCGAAGTACTGCGGCTTCTTCTTCGACGGCGCCTTGGCGCGGGCGAGGCTTTTGGCGAAGCTGGTGCCCTCGATCGGCATTTGCTTGACGCCGTTGATCACCTTGGGCGGCTTGACGCCGACGAGTTCGAGCAGGGTCGGCGCAAGGTCGCTGGCGTGGCAGAACTGATGGCGCAGCTCGCCCTTGGCGGCGATGCCCTTGCGCCAGGCCATGACCAGCGGATCGCGGATGCCACCGCCGTGGGTGTTCTGCTTGTAGCGGCGCAATGGTGTGTTGGCGGCCATCGCCCAGCCCAGCGGGAAGTTGGAATGGGTGTCGGGTCCGCCGATATCGTCGATGCGCGCGATCTTCTCCTCGATCGGCTCGCGCTTCAGGTTGTAGGGACCCATGGCGTTGACCATGCCGAACGGCCCGCCTTCCTGGCTGGCGCCGTTGTCGGACATGATGACGACCAGCGTGTCGTCGAGCTGGCCGGCGGTCTCGAGGAAGCCCAACAGCCGCGCGAGATGCTGGTCGGCATGATCGAGCATGGCGGCGTAAGCGGCCTGCAGGCGCTTGAACAGGCGACGTTCGCCCTCGGGCACCTCGGCCCAGGCGCGCACCGTGTCGTTGCGCGGCGGCAGGCACGTGCCCTTCGGGACGATGCCGAGCTCGATCTGGCGGGCGAGACGCTGCTCGCGCTCGACGTCCCAGCCGTGAGCGAACTGCGCATCGTACTTCTTGATCAAGTCGACCGGCGCCTGGTGGGGCGCGTGGCAGGCGCCCAGCGCCAGCCAGGTCAGCCACGGCGTCTTCTCGTTGTCGGCGACGTGGTCGGCGAGATAGCGGATGGCCTGGTCGACCAGGTCGGCGGTGAGGTGATAGCCGCCGGCGAAATTGCCGGGCGGATCGACCGGCGTGTTGTCGCGCACCAGCTCGGGCGCGTACTGGTCGGTCTCGGCATCCATGAAGCCGTAGTAGCGATCGAAACCGCGGCCGAGCGGCCAGCCATCGAACGGACCGGTGGCGCCCGATTCGGTGAGCGGGGTCACGTGCCACTTGCCCAGCATGTAGTTGCGATAGCCATGCGGGCGCAGCATCTCGACGATGGTGCCGGCCTCGCGCGCGATCTTGCCGCGATAGCCCGGGTAGCCCGAATCGAAGTTGGCAAGACAGCCGACGCCCACCGAATGATGGTTGCGGCCGGTCAGCAGGGCGGCGCGCGTGGTCGAGCACATCGCCGTGGTGTGGAAGCCGGTGTAGCGCAGGCCGCGGCCGGCGATGGCGTCGATGGTGGGCGTGGCGATGGGCGAGCCGTAGCAGCCGAAGTCGGAGAAGCCGACATCGTCGAACAGGATGACCAGGATGTTGGGGGCGCCCTGCGGTCGCGCCGGTGGCTCGGGCCAATAGGGAGTGGACTCCCCGACCGTCTTGCCGATTGTCGCCGCCATGCGTTTCCCCGATGTTTTGCCAGTTGTCCGACACCCCGGCCCCGCAAGCAACTTGTGAGGCCTCATGGCTCAGGCTAGGGAAAGTTATGGCTCAGTTCACATCGGACGGGCTCACGCTCGCCTACGACGAATTCGGACCCAGCGACGCACGCAAAGCCATGGTGCTGGTCCATGGCTTCTCGTCCAATCGCTACGAAAATTGGAAGCGCATGGGCTGGTACGACGCCATCGCCGGCAAGGGCCTGCGCGGCTTCGCTCTCGATTGCCGCGGCCATGGCGAGAGCGCCAAGCCGCACGAACCCGGGAAGTACGATCGCCAGGCGATGGCGCGCGATGTGTTTGCCCTCATGGATCATGCCGGCGTCGAGCGCGCGCACCTGCTGGGCTTCTCCATGGGGGCGCATATCGCCCTCGCCGCTGCAATGACCGACGGCGGGCGCATCGATCATCTGGTCGTGGCCGGCGTCGGCGGCCGCATCTTCGAGCCCTCGCGCGATCCCGAGGGCATGGCCAAGGCGATGGAGGCGGCTTCGCCCGACGAGATCGCCGATCCCATGATGAAAAGCTTCCGGCACTTTGCCGACGAGCAGAAGGAGGACCGGCTGGCGCTCGCCGCCTGCTCGCGCGGACCGCGCGAGCCGATCACCAAAGACGCGCTGATGGCGATCCGCCGGCCGGCGCTGGTGATCGCCGGCGCGCGCGACCAGCTCGCGGGCCCGCCGCAGGGCCTGGCCGACGCCATCTTGGGCGCCAAGGCGGTGACCATCCCGGGCTGCGACCACTTCTCGATGATCGCGCACGGCCTGTTCAAGGCTTCGGTGTTCGACTTCTTCGACGGCTGGCTGGAGTAGCGGCATGGCAAGGATGACGTTCAAGCGCATCCGCGAGCGCGCCGCCAAGCGCAAGGGCGGCGACAAGGTTTTGGCAAGCCTGATGCCGAAGAAGCCCAACAACAAGACACTGGCCAAGCTCGACGACGACCGCGTGCTGTCGGAGATGGCGGCGCGGGTGTTCTCGGCGGGCTTCGTGTGGAGCGTCATCGACAACAAGTGGCCGGGCTTCGAGGAGGCATTCCTCGAGTTCAATCCCAAGCGGCTGTTGTTCCAGCCGGCCGAGTTCTGGGAGAAGCTCGCCTCGGACAAGCGCATCGTGCGCAATCCGCAGAAGATCAAGTCGGTGCGCGAGAATGCGAAGTTCGTGACCGACATCGCAGCCGAGCACGGCAGCTTCGGCAAGTTCTTGGCCAACTGGCCGGCCGACGATCAGGCCGGCCTGCTCGACGTCTTCGCCAAGCGCGGCTCGCGGTTGGGCGGGTTCAGCGGCCAGTACCTGCTGCGCTTCCTCGGTTGGGACGCCTGGGTGCTGTCGGGCCATGTGCTGATGTGCCTGCGCGATGCCGGCGTGCCCATGAGCGCCACCGGCACGTCGAAGAAGGATCTGCGCGCGGCGCAGGCGCAGCTCAATGCCTGGCGCGAGGAGAGCGGCCTGCCAATGGCCTGGGTGTCGCGCACCTGCGCGCTCTCGATCGGCGAGAACTACGACGTGGCGCGCCTGAAAGAGATCATGCAGCTATGACCGACATCCTGCTGATCAATCCCAACACCACAGCCTCGATCACTGACCTCGTTCTCAAGAACGCCAAACGTTTCGCGGCGAAGGACACGACGCTGCGCGCCGTCACCGGCGCCTTCGGGCCGCGCTACATCGCCTCGCGCGCGGGCTACGCCATTGCCGGGCACGCCGCGGTCGACGCCTTCGCCAACGATCGCGGGCCCAAGGACGCCGTCGTGCTCGCCTGCTTCGGCGATCCGGGCCTGGCGGCGCTGAAGGAGATCGCCAAGGTGCCGGTGGTCGGCATGGCCGACGCCTCGATCCTGCAGGCCTGCGCCATGGGCAACCGCTTCTCGATCGTGACCGGTGGCGAGCGTTGGCAGTCGATGCTGGAGGAGTTCGTGGGCGCCCGCGGCCTCTCCTCGCGGCTGGCCTCGATCCGCACCGTGGCACCGACCGGCGCCGACATCGCGCGCAACCCGAAGGCGGCGATGGCGCTGCTGGCCAAGGGCTGCACG
>DATGZZ010000825.1:0-4408 GCA_035296945.1 Reyranella sp. | reverse complement strand
CCGGCGTGCCTTGCGTCTTGAGATGGCGCACCACTTTTTCGACTTCTTCATCGGAAGCGAACGGTCCGTGCACGCGGCTGATGCGGCCGCCGCCAGCCATGTAGAGCATGTCGCCCTGCCCGAGCAGCTGCTCGGCGCCCTGCTCGCCCAGGATGGTGCGGCTGTCGATCTTGGAGGTGACCTGGAAGGAGATGCGGGTCGGGAAGTTGGCCTTGATGGTGCCGGTGATGACGTCGACCGACGGCCGCTGGGTCGCCATGATGACGTGGATGCCGGCGGCGCGCGCCATCTGGGCGAGGCGCTGGACGGCCGCCTCGATCTCCTTGCCGGCGACCAGCATCAGGTCGGCCATCTCGTCGATGATGACCACGATGAAGGGCAGCGGCGTGAGGTCGATCTCCTCTTCCTCGAATACCGGCCGGCGCGTCTCGGGATCGATGCCGGTCTGGACCTGGCGGGTCAGCGCCTGGCCCTTGCGCTTGGCCTCGCCCAGCCGCTCGTTGTAGCCCGCGATGTTGCGCACGCCAGTCGAGCTCATGGCGCGATAGCGGTCCTCCATCTCGCGCACCACCCATTTCAGCGCCACGATCGCCTTGCGCGGCTCGGTGACGACGGGCGTGAGCAGATGCGGGATGTCCTGGTAGACGCTGAGCTCCAGCATCTTGGGATCGATCATGATGAAGCGGCAGCGGTCCGGCGGCAGCCTGTAGAGCAGCGACAGGATCATCGTGTTGACCGCCACCGACTTGCCCGAACCGGTGGTGCCGCCGATCAGCAGATGCGGCATGCGCGAGAGGTCGGCGATCACCGGATCGCCGCCGATGTCCTTGCCCAGCGCCAGCGGCAGGCCGAGGCGGTTGTCCTCGTAGTGGCGGGTCGACAGCAGCTCGCGCAGGAACACCGTCTCGCGCCGCGCATTGGGCAGCTCGATACCGATGACGTTGCGGCCCGGCACGGTGGCGACGCGCGCCGATACCGCGCTCATCGAGCGGGCGATGTCGTCGGCAAGGCCGATGACGCGGCTCGACTTGGTGCCGGGCGCGGGCTCCAGCTCGTAGAGCGTGACCACCGGACCCGGCCGCACCTTCACGATCTGGCCTTTTACGCCGAAATCATCGAGCACGGTCTCGAGCAGGCGGGCGTTCTGCTCCAGCGCCTCCTCGTCGATCTTGGTCTCGGTGCTGACGCGCGAGGGCAGCGACAGGATGTCGAGCGGCGGCAGCTTGTATTCGCCGGTGGCGAGATCGAGCTCGCGCTGGCCGGCCCTGGCGGCGCGCTTGCCCTGGGCCGCGGCCGACTTGCGCGGCACGATGGTGACGCCAGCGGCGGCGGCAGCCGACGCCGGGTCGGCAAGAGGGTCGGGCGTGAACGGATTGTCGTCGTCGGCCTCGCTCCCGGGTGGCGCCGCTTGTTGGCCGGACGCTGGCGCAGCCGGCGGGGCCGGCTCCATGCGTTCGGCGGCCGGCGCGGCGGGGCGCAGGCGGCCCAGGATCGGCTCGATGCGCAGGCCAGCCACACGGTCGAACAGCGTGCGCTCCTGCACCGATTCCGCCGCCGTCGGCGCCTGTATCGGCTGGTGGTCCGCGGGCATTTCCGGAATCTCGTCGGCCGGCCGTTCGATCGGCGCATAGGGCGCGTCGACCATCAGCGACTCGCGCGCCGGCAAGGGCGCGCCTTCTTCGGGGATCTGTTCGAAGCGCGGCGGGAAATGCGCTGGATCGTACTGGCTGGCGTCGATCTCGCCCGGGATCTCGGCATAGCCGATCGGCGGCGCCGGCATGTCGGGTTCCTCGTTGAGCGACTGCGGCTTGCCGCGCCACAGGCTGATCCCCGCCCGCACAAGCCACACGCCACCCAGGAAGGGCGCGCGCAGGATGCGGAAGATCAGCGGCAGGTC
Organism: Reyranella sp.; assembly: GCA_035296945.1. Classification (GTDB taxonomy): domain Bacteria; phylum Pseudomonadota; class Alphaproteobacteria; order Reyranellales; family Reyranellaceae; genus Reyranella. The sequence continues at coordinate 2,511 of DATGZZ010000825.1, read as the reverse complement.
GGTGCGGTTCATGCCGAGCGCCGGCGCCATGGCGATGAAGGCCAGCGCAGCGCAGGCCGGCTCGATCAGGGCGAGGCTGCCGCCGCTCGAATGGGTCAGCACCAGCTCGCGGAAGCGGCCGACCAGGGCGAGGCCCACCAGCCCGCCCGGTCCGGCGTGGGTGGCGGCGGCGCCAACATCGCCCAACCCGACACAGGCCACGCTCATCATCAGCAGCGCCAGCAGCAGCAGCGAGAGCCGCAGGCCGAAGAAACCGAGATGATGGGTGCGCACCATGCGCACGCCCCAGGTGATCAGCGCCACCGGCACCAGGACGATGGCGAGCCCGAAGGTCTGCAGCAGCAGGTCGGAGATGTAGGCGCCGGGCACGCCCATCGTGTTGTGCGGCGCGCGGCCGGTCGCATGGTTGAGCGAGGGATCGCCCGGGCTGTAGGTGAACAGCGCCAGCAGCAGCACCACGCCCAGGCCCGCGACGGCGGTGCCGACCAGCTCCATCATGCGCCGCCGCAGGAAGTCGCGCCCGCCTTCCGGCAGGATCGCGGTCTTGCGGGGAGCGACGGAGGCGGCGCCGATGATGGCCATCAGAACAGCCCCGACCGTTCTGCCTCCCCCGTCTTACGGGGGAGGTGGCCCGAAGGGCCGGAGGGGGAAGGCCACAGTCGAGATGGTGCGGATTTCAGATCTGAAATGGTCGAGGGCACCAATGCGGCTTTCCCCCTCCCTACCCTCCCCCGTATGACGGGGGAGGAGAATGAGCGGCGGTCTCTCATCACAGCACCTGCGCGAGGCGGGTCATCGCCTCGCGGGTTGTCTGCTCGTCATGGACCAGGGCGACGCGGATGTAGCGTTCGGCGGTGTTGATGCCCGCGGTCTCGCGGCAGACATAGGCGCCGGGCAGCACCTTCACGTGCGCCTCGCCCCACAGCCGGCGCGTCGCCTCCTCGCCGTCGCCGACATCGAGCCACAGGAAGAAGCCGCCGCCCGGTGTGTAGTAGCCGAAGCGGTTGTGCAGGATCTGCTCGGCGACGCGGAAGTTCTTGGCGTACCATTCGCGGGTCTGGAGAGGATGCGTCTCTTCGCGCCACAGCGCCGCCGACGCCTTCTGGACGGCAAAGGGAATCTGCGGGCCGCCATAGGTGCGCCAGCGCAGCGTCATCGCCACCAGCCGCGGATCGCCCGCCATGAAGCCGGAACGAAGGCCGGCGGCGTTGGAGCGCTTCGACAGCGAGTGGAAGACCGCGAGGTTGCGGAACGGATCCGCAGCGCCGGTCGTGTCCACGGCCAGCGCCGCCTCGAGCGCGCCCGGTGGCGGTTCGCGGGTGTAGATCTCGGCGTAGCATTCGTCGACCGCCAGCACGGCGTCGTGCTCGCGGCACTTGGCCAGAAGCTTCTGCAGGTAGTCGTTGTCGGCGATGGCGCCCTGCGGGTTGGCGGGCGAGCAGAGATAGACCACCGACATCCGCTTCCACGTCGTCTCGTCGACGGACTCGAAGTCCGGCAGGAAGCCGGTCTCGGCATTGGCGTTGACCAGGAGCGGCTCGGCACCCGACAGCACCGCGCCGCCGAGATAGGCCTGGTAGAACGGGTTGGGCAGCGCCACGACCGGCTTGGCGCCCGCCTTCTGCTGCGGCGTCGCCACCGTGGAGATGATGTAGACGCCTTCCTTGCTGCCGGCGGTCGGGATGACGTGCTGCATCGGATCGAGCAGTCCGGCGGGCAGCCGGTAGCGCCGGTTCAGCCAGTCGACGATGGCGACGTTGAGATCGGGGATGCCCTGGTTGGGCGGATAGCGGTTCCAGCCGTCGATCTCGTCGTTGACGATCTGGCGGGCGAAGGCCGGCATGGCGCCCTGCGGCTCGCCGACCGACATGTTGATCATCGACAGGTGCGCCGGCGGCGCGATCGGAGCGATGAGTGCGTTCAACCGCGCGAACGGAAAATCTGTCAGCGTCTCCGTGAGGCGCGGATTGAACATCGAAACCCATCCACTGGGCCCGCTCGGGCCGGAGCAAAGCAATGACGCCGGCGGGAGGGGACCCGGCCGGATAAACTATTGCCGCATTGTATGAAACAAATTAGCTAATAACAACAAGGGAATAGACCGGATTCTTCATACGGAAGACGGGTTTGGGACCCTCTTCCGCACGACCACAAGCACCTGGGTCCTTACTGAACCCGCTCGCCGTGCAAGGCGGTGTCGAGGCCCTCGGTTTCCTCGTCTCGAGTGACCCTGAGACCGACCATGGCGTCGACGATCTTGAGGATGATCCAGGTGGCGATGCCGCAGAAGATCGTGACGGCGACCACGCCGTAGAGCTGGGTCAGGACCTGCCCGGCATTGCCGTCGATCAGGCCGACCGGCTGGCCCTTGTTGACGTCGTTGATCAGCTTGGTGGCGAACACGCCGGCCAGGATCGTGCCGACGATGCCGCCGATGCCGTGGACGCCGAAGACGTCGAGCGAATCGTCGTAGCCGAGCCTGGTCTTGAGCACGACCGAGGCCCAGTAGCA
>DATGZZ010000824.1:0-10581 GCA_035296945.1 Reyranella sp. | reverse complement strand
CGCGCTCATTCAGCCGCTTTTTGGCCATGGTCAGGTTCCCCCAAGGGAACTGGTCTGCTAGAAGCGCCGGCTTCTGGGGAAGGAGACTGCGGGGCAATGGATACGCTCACCTACTGGAACGGCACCTGGCATGAGGGCAATCCCGCCATCCTGGGCCCGCGCGACCACGCCTTCTGGCTGGGCTCGATGGTGTTCGACGGCGGCCGCGCCTTCGAGGGTTGCGGGCCGGACCTCGACCTCCATGCGGAACGTGTCGTGCGCTCGGCGCGCGCGCTGGGACTGAAGCCGACCAAGACGGCCAAGGAGATCCTCGCCCTGATGCACGAGGCGGTCCGCCGCTTCGGCCCCAAGGCCGAGCTCTACGTCCGGCCGATGTTCTGGGCGATGAAGGGCGGCCAGGGCCCGATCTCGGTCGACGGCGATTCCACGCAGTTCCTGCTCTGCGTCTATCTTGCGCCGATGCGCGCCGGTACACCGCTGACGCTTGGCCTCTGCCGCTCGATCCGCCGGCCGACGCCGGAGAGCGCGCCGACCGACGCCAAGGCTTCCTGCCTTTATCCCAACTCGAGCCGCGGCGTGGCCGAGATGCTGGCGCGCGGCTTCCAGAACGGCATCGTGCTCGACGCCGCGGGCAATGTCGCGGAGACCTGCAGCTCCAATCTCTTCCTCGCAAAGAACGGCGTCGTCAGCACGCCGGTGCCCAACGGCACCTTCCTCGCCGGCATCACGCGCAATCGCACAGTGAAGCTGCTGCGCAACGCCGGCGTGACGGTCGAGGAGCGCACGGTGACCACGGTCGACCTCGACGATTGCGACGAGATGTTCACCACCGGCAATGCCGGCAAGGTGCAGCCGGTCAGCCGCTATGAGAGCCGCGACCTGCAGCCCGGCCCGATCGGCCGGCAGGCGCACGAGCTGTACATGGCGTTCGCACGGACGCAGCGGGTGATCTGAATGTCCACTGCCGCCACCGTGACGCTCTGGCGTCCGGTTGGACCGGCGGAGCTCAAGCTAATCAAGCAAAGCGGCATGCGCGCCTTTCCGCCGCGCTTGCCGGAGCAGCCGATCTTCTATCCGGTCACTACGGAAGCATATGCGATCAAGATCGCGCGCGACTGGAACGTGCCGGCCAGCGGTTCCGGCTTCGTTACATGCCTTGAGGTAGCGAAGGACTTTCTCGATCAATACGAGGTCCAGTTGGCCGGCGGAAAGGCTTACCAAGAATACTGGATTCCCGCCGAAGATCTCGACGCCTTCAACGCCGCTATTGTGGGCGAGATCAAAGTAACGGCGTCATTCCCTTAGCTGCGGCTGCATACGCGGCCTTCTACGCCGCCCGCCTCAGGCGTGACTTGCGAATCAACACATCTGCCGGAATGCCGAGATCTTCGTGGAGACGCCGGATCATATTGATCGAGAGCCCACGGCGGCGGTTCAACACTTCAGCAACTCGTGTACGGGTACCAAGGATGCCTTCGAGGTCCTTGCGCGTCAGGTTCTGCTGCTCCATGCGGAACTTGATCGCTTCGATTGGATCGGGCGGATCGACCGGATGGTGCTCGCTTTCATACGCGTCGATCAATGTTGCAAGCACGTCGAGCCGGTCGCCTCGAGGCGTTCCCAACTTCGCACCCCATAGACGCTCGACTTCCTCCAACGCCGCCTCGTAGTCCGCCTCACTGCGGATCGGCTTTACATCAGCCATGTCGCACGCTCCTGACGTCAATCCTGTCGTAGTCCCTGTGAGTCCCAAGCCATTTGATCCAGACGATGCCCTTTTCGAAGTCCACCGACACAACCAATCGATAATCGTTGCCCTTGATGTTGAACACGATGCGATCGGCACTGACGATGCTCGCCGATGCATATAGTTGCTTAACGTCGGCAGTGCTCCTCCAGGTCGCTCTGCGTACTTCGGCAAACCACGCATCCAATGCTGCCTTGAGAGCCGCTTGGTCCTTGTGCCCGGCTCGGGCTTCGACGAAACGTCGAAGCGTCCGCCGGGCAATGATTCTCATGTATTACCGTAGCATGCACCCATTTTGGGCACAATGGCGACGGTGGGTGCCGCGTCAGTCCTTGTGAGCAGTCTGATGCACCACCAGCGGCAAGGCTAACAGCGATAACGCAGTGATCGCCGCCAGCATCGCCCAGGCTTCGTTGATAGCACCGACCAAGCCCGCGCGCTCGACCAGCGGGCGCACCGTCTCGATGAGGGCGGCATCGATCGTGCGTGTCGCCGCGGTCGCGACGGTCTCAGGTGGAATGCCGACCAATGGTGACACCGACACATCGCCGCGCTTCAGGCGCTGGCCGATCTCCTCGGCCAGGATCGGCGCGCGGCCGTAGATCACTGTGTCGATCAGGGCGAGGCCGATCGCGCCGCCGAGGTTGCGCATCAAATTGAAGAGGCCGCTGGCGTCGGCGACACGCTCGGGCGGGAAATGGCCGAGCGCCAGGCGGGTTGGCGGCAGCAGGCAGAACATGATGGCCGAGCCGCGCAGGATCTGCGGCAGCAGCATCTCGTCGAAATCGGTCTCCCAGGTCTGGAAGGCGCTGAGACCCAGCCCAACGGCGAACAGCGCGAAGCCGCCCAGCATCAATATCCGTCCGTCGACGCGGCGCTCGAGCTCGACGGCGATCGGCGCGGTGACGAGCTGGGCGATGCCGGTGACCAGCATGATGCGGCCGATCTCGAGCGGGCCGTGCTCGCGGGCGAAGGCCAGGAACACCGGCATCAGGTAGACCGAGCCGTAAAGGCCGATGCCGAGGGTGAAGGAAAGAAAGCAGCCGACCGCGAAGTTGCGATCGGCGAGGGCGTTCAAGTCGACAATGGGCTGTGACCGGCCAAGGCTGCGATGAACGAAGGCGAAGCCTGCGACCAGCGACAGGACAAGCAAACCGAGTACGCGCAACGAGACCCAGCCGTGCTTGGGCGCGTCCTTCAGGCCGATCTCCAGGGCCGCCAGCGCCACCGCCATCAGGACGAGGCCGGCCATGTCGATCGTGCGGGCGTGGGTGTACTCGCCGGCCTCGCGCGGCAGGAAGGACGCGGCGACGGCGGCGGCGGCGATGCCAGGCAGGACGTTGACCAGGAACAGCCAGTGCCACGACCAGGTCTGGGTGATCCAGCCGCCGACCAGCGGGCCGACCGTCGGCGCCAGCACGGCCATGACGCCGGCCAACGTCGTCGCCACGCCCTGCTGGCGGAAGGGAAACAGCAGGAAGACGGCCGAGAACACCGACGGGATCAGGACGCCGCCGGCAAAGCCCTGCACCACGCGCGCGACGATGAGACTCTCAAATCCGCCGCTGGCCGCACAGGCGGCCGAGGCCACGGTGAACAGGCAGAGCGCGCCGACGAACAGCCAGCGCAGGCTGAGCACGCGCGTCAGCAGGCCGGTCAGCGGGATCGCGATCACCTCGGCGATGAGATAGGCGGTCTGCACCCAGCTCATCCGGTCGGGCGCGATGCTGAGCGCCTCGCTGATCTCGGGCAGCGACGTGACGACGATCTGGATGTCGAGCACGGCCATGAACATGCCGAGCGTCATGGCCGAGAAGCCGACCCAGGTGCCGGCGCCGACTGATCGCTCGTCCGTCATTGCCTGAGTGCGGTCTCTTCCGCCTCGATGCGGACCCACAGCATCAGCGTGTTCAGCACCGAGAAGACGAGGCCGTACCACACCAAGCCGAAGCAGAGCGGCAGCACCAGGATCTCGGCGGCGACGATGCAATAGTTGGGATGCGACACGAAGCGGTATGGCCCTCTTCCGACCAGCGGTGCGCCTGGCACCACGATGATGCGCGTCGTCCATCGGGCCCCGAGGGTGGCCATCACCCACACGCGCAGCCCCTGGAGGATGACGAACAATGCCAGCCAGCCCCAGCTTACCTCGACGTCCATGCGCGATACGGCCAGATACCAGAGGCCGGCGAGCCACGCGGCATGCAAGGCCACGATCAGCGGATAGTGGCCGGGCGCGGCCTCGCGCGCTCCCTGGGCAAGCAGTCGTTCGGTGTTGCGCCGGGACAGGACAAGCTCGCCGAGACGCTGCAGGGTCACCAGGCCGAGGATGGCTCCCGCCAAGACCATCACGCCGCCTGGGCCAGCGACAGGCAGCTGCAGGTGAAACCCGGCCCCAGCGCCGTCAGCACGGTGCGCCTGGGCAGGCCCTGCTTCGCCAGCCGGTCGAGCACGAACAGCACGGTCGGCGCCGACATGTTGCCGTACTCTTCCAGCACGGCGCGCTCGTGATCGAGCGTGCCCTGATCGAGACGCAGCGTCGCCTCGAGCGCGGTGATCACCTTGGCGCCGCCGGGATGGCAGGTGAATCGGTCGACCGACGCACGCTCGACGCCGATGCGCGCCAGGATGCCGTCGACCGCGGCACCGACATTCTCCTCGGCAAACGGCGGGATGGCGCGGTCGAAGATGACGCCGAGACCAGTCGGATCGACCTTCCATCCCATGATGTCGAGGCTGTCGGGCCACAGATGCTCGCCCGCCCCTTCGATGCGCGCGAGGCCCGCCTCGCCGGTGCGCACGACGCAGGCCGCGGCGCCATCGCCGAACAGCGCCGTCGCCACCATGTTGGCGCTGGTCAGCTGATCCATGCGGAAGGCCGCGGTGCAGATCTCGATTGCCACCAGCAGCACGGTCGAGCCCGGCCGCGCACGCGCCAGGCGATCGGCGATCGCCAGGCCGGAAACGCCGCCGGCGCAGCCCAGGCCGAACACCGGCACGCGCTCGACGTCGGAGCGGAAGCCCATGCGGCCGGCGACTCGCGCCTCGAGGCTGGGCGTGGCGATGCCGGTCGAGGAGATGGTGACGATGGTGTCGACGTCGCGGGCCTCGCAGCCGGCACCGGCCAGTGCGCGGCCGGCGGCCGCGATGAAGAGGTCCTGTGCGCCGGCCAAGTAGGCGGCGTTGCGTTCCGGCCAGTTGAGGTTGGAGAAATACCAGTCGAGCGGCTTCACCGTGTAGCGCGTGCGGATGCCGGCAGTTTCGAACACCGGCGCCATGCGCTCGAAGGCTGCATAGCGGTGCGCAAAGATGCGCCGCGCTGCCGCCGCGGCGTCCGACTGAAGCAGCCGATGCGGCGGCACGGCATGGCCGACGGAGAGCAGCGCCGCAGATTGGCTGGGTTCGGTCGACATCGGCTTCCTTTGAAAGGCGCGAATGTCACATACTTGGGAGGGCACGGCGCCGTGATCAACGACTGAGCCGATAACAGCAAGTCACGATTTCTGGCGTAAGCGGACTGCAATTCAGGGGGTGTTGATGCTGCTGATCGGAGTCAATCGTTCGCCTTATACGCGCCGAGTTGCCGTCACACTCAAAGCCTACGGCCTGCCTTTCGAGCAGCGCGACCTTTCGGGCTTCGGCAACCGCGTCGAGGTGCGGGCGGCCAATCCGCTGGGGCGCATCCCCGCCCTGGTGCTCGACGATGGCGAAACCCTGGTCGACAGCGCCGCCATCATCGACCATCTCGACGAGGTCGTCGGCCGCGAACGAGCGCTGACGCCGCCGGCCGGCGGCGAGCGGCGCGCCGTGCTGCGCGTCGCGGCGCTGATGATGGGCGCCTGCGACAAGGGCCTGCACGCCGCCTACGAGCGCAACCACCATCCGCCGGAGAAGGTGCATCAGCCCTGGATCGACGACTGCATGACGCAGATGAAGCAGGCGCTTGCCGCCGTCGAGGCGATGGTCGAGCCAGGGCAGGACTGCCTGCTGCTGGGCCGCCTCACTCAGGCCGACGTCACGGCCTTCATCGCCGAGCGACTGGCGCGCGGCCTCAAGGTCGACACGCCGACCGAGATGCCGCGCCTGCATGCGCACTGCCGGACGCTGCTGGACCAGGAAGCCTTCCGCTCGACCGAGCCCTGAGCGCTATGGCCGGTTCTTGCCGGTGTTCCGGTAGAGATTGGCCAGTCGGGCCACCAGAAAGGCGACATACATCACACCCAGCACCTGCTCGATCACGATCAGGGCACGCGCCATCTTGGTAACCGGCGTGATCTCGCCGAAGCCGGTCGAGGTCAGCACCGTGAAGGAAAAATACATCAGCGTCGCCCAGTCGAAATGTTCGGACGGAACATGCACCGTCGAGGCATGGAAAGCATGCGGCTGGACCTGCTGCACGAGCCGAACAGGCAGGCGAAGGTGAAGGCGATCAGGACGTATGCCGCAACAGCCCCGAACACCTTGTCGGTCGTAATGGGCTGCCAGTCGAGCACGTAGTAGAGCAGTGCCGCCGTCACCGAGCCCATGAACGCCGCTGTGACAAGAAGCGTCGCCGGCCGCAGCCAGTGTTCGCCCAGCCGATCGGCGGCGATGCCATGGATGGTGAGCAGCGCCAGGATGCCGACGATCAAGAGCGTGCGACGACGCGCGTGCAGCGCCCACAGCGCGAGAAGGAGGATGCCGAGTGTTCCGAAGGCAAGAAACGTGGCACCGATCGCGGAATCCGCGACCAGCGGTTGGACCAGGATGAACGCCAACAGGCTGGCCAGCAGCGCGCTGCAGCGATTACGGCGCAGAAAGGCGATACGGCGCAACAGCCGCCGTCGCATCCTCGCGGTCATTTCCATTCAGCGAGCTCGACGGTGATGCCTTCCGGCCCTTCCAGGAACACCAGCTTGCGGTCGTGGAAGGTCATCGGCTGGTTGCGCAAGCGCACGCCCGCCGCCGTCACCTTGGCGACCAGGGAGTCGATGTCGGCGACGGCAAAGCAGATGTGGTTGAAGCCGATGCGGTCGAGCCGGGCGATGTCGTCCGCGGGTTTCACGGCTGGCTTGAGGAAATGCAGAAGCTGAACTTCCAGCCGCGGCTCGGCGTCCTTCAACGCCAGGGTAATATGGCGGGCCTCGAGGCCGGCGATGCCCATGTACTGGTCCATCACCGGCCCCGTGATCACCACGTCGTTATCGAGCTCGAAGCCCAGCAAGGTGAAGAAGGCGATGGCAGCGACGGGGTCGGTCACGGCCACGGTGACGTGGTCGAAGTGCTTCAGCATCCCGTCATTTTAGCCGCTTCACGGGCGATGCACGATCTCAAGCTTGAGCCCGTCGGGATCGGAGAAGAACACCGCAGCTCCCACTGGAACAGAGGCGGCGGCTGTTCGTTGTTGGCGGATGCAAATCCAGGTCGTGTGCTGCCATCCCCTCACCGACAGTTACGACCACGCGCTCTTTCGCACCGTCGTCAGCACGCTCGAGCAGAACGGCCATGGCGTGGTGGCGACCGACCTCTATCGCGAAGGCTTCGCGCCGGCGATGACCATCGAGGAACGGCGCACCTACATGAGCAACGACTATGACGCGAGCGCGGTCGCCCGCTATGTCGAGATCCTGAAACAGGTCGACGGCCTGATCCTGTGCTTTCCGCACTGGTGGTTCTCGATGCCGGCGATGCTCAAGGGCTGGGTCGATCGCGTGTGGGGTCCCGGCACGGCCTTCGTCTACGATTCCAAGGATGGGCATCTCAAGCCCAACCTGCACAACGTCAAGCTGTTCGGCGTGGTCACCAGCTACGGCTCGTCGTGGTGGATCGTGCGGGTGTTCGCCGGCGACGCCGGCCGCAAGGTGCTGATGCGGGGCATGAAACCGTTGTGCGCCAAGGACGCCCAGTCGTTCTATCTCGCCCACTACGGCATGGATGCCTCCACGACGGCCTCGCGGGAGGCCTTCCTTGAGAAAGTCCGGCGCCGCATTGATCGGATCTGAGGGCCACAAAGCCCGCCGAGTGTCGGCAACCAACTCGCCCCGCCGGCGTTCTTACGCCGAGGGAGAGCCATCATGTGGCGTAAGTGCCTGATTTCCTTCGGACTTTTAGCGATCGTGCTGACGGCCTGCGATCCGCAGCTGCTGATCGCCAAGTCGGACCCCAGTGACTATGAAGTGGTCGCGTTGATCGCCCACTGAGTCACTAGCGGCCGAGCAGCAGCCCGACGGCGGCGCCAACCCCGATCCCCAGCAACGTCAGCGCGAAGAAGGCGCCCAGCCACATGAACGCCCGCTTTAGATGGTGGCGTCCATGATCGGTCAGTTCGTGCCAAGCCAGGCCTTTGGAAAACGCCGCGGGCTTGCGCACATGGCCTGCCGCCTGGGCGCGCCGCGTCACCAACCACGCATGCACCATGTGATACAGGCCGCCGATCAGGGCGGCGATTCCCAGCAGCCAGAACGGCGCGAACAGCAGCCAGACTTCGATATCGTTGCTCACGATCACAGTTAGGCCACAGCGTGAAGCCCTCGTCGATACGTAAAGCAAAGTCCAACGTCCAAACGGGGTGTCTTCACATGATGAAATATCTGGTCCTGGCCGCCGTCCTCCTCGGCACCACGGCTTGCGGCGATACATGGGGCCAGCGCGCCGTCACCGGCGGCGGCATCGGCGCCGGCTCGGGCGCCGTCATCGGCGCCCTGACACCCCTCGGCGTCCTGCCCGGCGCGCTGATCGGCACCGCGGTCGGCGCCGGCGTGGGTGCCGCGACAACACCCCGCTACTAAGTCACCACGTCTCCTTCCGCGGCCGAGGTCCATCTCGAAGGTCCAGGCCGACCGCTTCTGCTGGTGGATCTGCCAGTAAAGCCAAGAAGCCGCGGCCGCCGCGCAGGCTCGCCGAGGCGTCGGTGAAGCGACGGGCGATAGCACCGCCCGTCGCTTCGCCCGCACCGATCACCACACAGACCTTGTCTCTCGCCATGGGCGGTCTCCTTTGCCGTCAATCTTTCGACGGCAAGAAGACCGCTCAAGGGAGATTACGTCATGACCGGCTGAGACGGCTGATTGCCAGCGGTCAGGCCGGCGCGGCGGCGGATCTCCGCCGTGGTCAGGCCTTCGCCGTCCGGCCGCCAGCCCGGCGGGCCGAACATGTACATCCAGACCTCGCGCGGCGAGCGCGCCGTGCGCAGGTCCTTGAACAGCCCGATCCAGGGCGAGAAGTTCAAGACGAACGGATTGCGCGAGGAGACCGTGGGCGTGATGGTGCCGTAGTCGCACGGCACGTCGGCGCGCTCGGGGATATAGGTGCCGAACAGGCGGTCGAAGATCACCAGCACGCCGCCGAAATTGGCGTCGAGATACTCCGGATTGCGCGCGTGGTGGACACGATGGTTGGACGGCGTGTTGAAGATGCCTTCCAGCCAGCCCAACCGGGGGAACCAGTCGGCGTGCAGCCAGAACTGGTAGAGCAGGTTCAGCAGCAGCGAGGTCAGCACGACCGTCGGCGTGAAGCCCAGCAGCACCAGCGGCGTGAAGAACAGCGTCGAGCCTGTCAGCCGGCCGAGCCAACCCAGCCGATAGGCGGCCGACAGATTGAGCTGGTTGGGCGAATGATGAGGCGAATGGCCGGCCCAGAACCAGCGCGTGGTGTGGCTGAAGCGATGGTACCAGTAGTAGAAGAATTCGAGGCCGAAGAAGAGCAGCAGGATCGAGCCGACATTGTCGAGCGACTGGGTGAAGAGGCGATGCTCCCACGTCCAGGCCATCCACGGTGCGATGACGGCGAGCGGCACGAAGCGCAGCAGCTGGCGGCCGGCCAGGTCGGCCAGCGAGCAGGCTGACGCCTTCCAATCGTAGCCTTCGGGCCGGCTGCGCGAGAGCCACACTCCCTCGATCAGGGCGGCCGTCAGCACGAGCGGCAGGATGACCATGTAGATTTCGGAGAGGTCGACCACAGCACGCTCCTTGCGATTTTACCTGTCGGGCAATATATGAGCGATGCTCATGTTCCCGTACTCGCCTTTGCCGAGCTCGAACCGCCATGCCCCCGCGCCGCCAAGCCGCTGAAATAAAAAGACGAATTCCTCGCCAGGCGCGCGCGGCCGAGACCGCGGAGACGATCCTGGAGGGCGCTGCTCAGATTCTGGAGGCCAATGGTTTGGCCGGCTTCACGACCAACGCCGTGGCCGAGCGCGCCGGCGTGAGCATCGGCACGCTCTATCAGTACTTCGCCGACAAGAACGCGATCCTGCTGGCGCTCGCCAAGCAGCAGGTCGGGCTCGGCCTGGCGGACATCGCCCGGGCGCTGGGCGGCGAGATCGATCCCACGCCGGAGGGCCGCGTGCGCGCCATGGTGCGGGCGGCGATACACGCCTTCCGCGGCCGTCAGCGCGCCCGCAAGGCGGTGTTGGAGGCGGTCCTGACGCAGGGTCACCATGCCGAGCTGATGCTGCCGGTCGTCGCCTTCATCGCCCAGCATCGTGTCGGCGCGGCCCCGCAGGCGGTCTTTGCCACGATGACGCCGATACAGATGTTCGTGATGTCGCGCGCCGTGATCGGCGTCCTGCGCGCCGCCGTCCTGGAAGAGCAGCCGTTCTTCAAGAGCCGCCCCTACGAGGACGAGCTGGTACGCCTGGTGCTGGCCTACGTGGGCAGCATCACGAAGGAGGCAGCAGCCCCTGCGGCAGCGGGACGTTGAGCAGCACGCCGAGCTCGTTGGCAAGGTCGCAGCTCACGCGCGCATGCACCTTGCCCTGCTTGTCGAAGAAGCGGCCGGTGGTCGCGACCGGGAAGACGCCTTCGTGCCAGATGCCGGGATGGATGTAGATCCCGAAGCTGCCGTCGGACCACAGT
>DATGZZ010000823.1:0-3324 GCA_035296945.1 Reyranella sp. | reverse complement strand
GCGTGCGGCCCGCCGAGCCGCCCGAGGTCTCGGCCGGCAGCATGCCGTAGAGCTTGGCGACCTTGAGCTCGGTGTCGCTGATCAGCGGATAGGTCGGCGCGAAGCCCTGCGTCTCCTTGATGTCGCGCACCCAGCCGGTGTGGCTCTGCACCGGATCGACCGACAGGCTGATGATCTTCACGCCGCGCCAGTCGAACTCCGGCTTGATCTTGGCCAAATAGCCCAGCTCGGTGGTGCAGACCGGGGTGAAGTCCTTCGGGTGAGAGAACAGGACGGCCCATTTGTCGCCGATCCATTCATGGAAGCGGATGCGGCCCTCGGTGGTCTCGGCCTCGAAGTCAGGTGCCTGGCTGCCAATGCTGAGCAACGGTGTCTCCATCGGTGAGGTTCGGAACCACACCATGAACCGTTGTCGGCAACCTCGATTGGCGGTTGCGTGGATTCTAGCTGAAGAAAACTTGGATTCTGGCGCTGTGCGGCCCTTCGCGGTGGACTACCGTGTTGCCCTTCCTGGCCGACGCATGAAAAAATGGCTTCCAGCCCATGCTTTTCCGGATCAACCGCTGCGTCGTCGACACCACCGCCTTCGAGCTGCGGCGGGACGATGAGATTGTTGCGGTTCAACCGCAGGTTTTCGACCTGCTGCTTCTCCTCCTCGAGAATCGGCACCGCCTCGTCACCAAGGAAGAGATCTTCCAACGCATCTGGAAGAACCGCATCGTCTCGGATGCCGCCCTCTCAAGCCGCATCAAGACGCTGCGCCAGGCGCTGGGCGATGACGGCACCGAGCAGGGCTGCATCCGCACCGTCCGCCGCCGTGGCTTCCGGCTGATAGCGCCCGTCGAGGCACTCGGTGCCGCCGAGGCCGCCTCGCCGCCTGCCCTACAGGCGGCCACACCGATTCCGACGCGCCCGCAATTCGTCGGCCGCGAGGAGGAGCTCAGGCTGCTCGGCACCCTGCTGGCAAAAGCCTGCACCGGCCGCCGGCAGGTCGTGTTCGTGACCGGCGAGGCCGGCATCGGCAAGACCTGCCTCGTCAGCGCCTTCGTGTCGTCGTCCACCGCATCGTCCCAGGCATCGATCGGCCACGCGCAGTGCATCGAGCTCTACGGCACCAGCGAGCCCTACCTGCCGATCTTCGAGGCCATGCAGCGGCTGGGCGCAGAGATCGGCGTCGACAAGCTCGCCATCTACCTGAAGTCCTTCGCTCCGACGTGGCTGGCGCAGATGCCATGGCTCGGCGACGGCTCACGGCCGCCGGCCGATGTCGCGGGGGCGACCCCGCAACGCATGCTGCGCGAGCTGGCCCAGGCCCTCGAAGCGATGTCGGCCGCCAGGCCGATCGTCCTCTGGCTCGAGGACCTGCACTGGAGCGATCGCTCGACACTCGACGCCATCTCCTTCCTGGCGCGCCGGTCGGAGAGCGCGCGCCTGATGGTGATCGGCTCCTACCGCCCGGCCGAGGCCCGCGCGCGCCGCCATCCCGTGCAATCGGTCAAGGAAGCGATTGCCCTCCACGGCGCGTGCACCGAGCTGACATTGGCTTCCTTGGGTTGAAAGACGTCGCGGCCTACCTGCAGCGCCGCTTCGCGCTCGAGCCGGCTGAGCTCGGCGAGCTTTCGCAGTTCATCCACGGGCGCACCGACGGCAACCCGCTGTTCGCCGTGGCGCTGACCGACGACTTGGTGCGCACTAGCGCCCTCAGGCACGACGGCGGCTGGCGGCTGGCCGAGCCGGTCTCGCGCATCGGCCTCACCATTCCCGACACCGTGCAGATCCTGATCGGCCAGCAGATCGAGAACCTCGCCGCCGAGGAGCGGCGCGTGCTGCAGATCGCGGCGGTGAGCGGCGCGGAGTTCTCCGCCGCGGCGATCGCCGCGACGCCGGGGCTCGACATCCAGGCGGTCGAGGAAATCTGCGATCGCCTGGTGCAGCGCGAGCAGTTCATCACCAGTCGCGGCAGCCACGACTGGCCCGACGGCACCGTCGCCAACCGCTATGCCTTCGTGCATGCCATGTACCAGGAGGGGCTGGGCAGCCGCGTCTCCGAGGCGCGACGCGTCGAATGGCAGGGCAGGATCGCCGCGCGCGAGGAACAGGCCTATGGCGCCGATGCCCGCGACATCGCCGCCCAGCTCGCCGTCCGCTTCGAGGCGGCGCGCCAGTACGACCGCAGCGTGAAGTATTTCGAGCTGGCGGCGCGCAATGCGCTCAGCGGCAACGCCTACATCGAGGCGGCGCGGCTGTACGGCAAGGCGATCGACATGCTGCCGCTGGCCCGGCTCGACGATCCCACCAAGGTCGAGCTGCGCATGCTGCTGCCGCGCAGCGTCGCCGTCATCGTGACGCAGGGATACGCGACCGACGAGATCGACAAGATCCATCAACGCGCACTGGCACTCGCGCGTGACCGCGGCGACCAGGCGGCCGTGGTGCGCGTGCTGCACAGCATCTGGACGACGTACATTGCGCAGGGCCAGCTCCACAAGGCGCGATCGGCTGCCATCGAGATCTCCGACCAGGCCGAACTCACGTCCGACAAGACAGCGCTGTTGCAGGCGCACGCCAAGCTTGGCCAGACCAGCTTCCATCTCGGCGAGCTCGCCATGGCGCGCGCCTATTCCGAGAATGCGCTGGCGATCTCGGCCGACATGCCGGACGAGGAACGGGCGCGCGTCGCGGGCTACCAGGCCTGGACGCTATGGTATCTGGGCTTCCCCGATGCCGCCTGCCGCATGGGCCACGAGTCGCTGCAGTTGGCCCGCACGCTCAAGGGCCACTATGGCCTCGTGTTCGCTTTGGGCTTCGCCGGCTGGGTGCACTCCTTCCGCGGCGAGCTGCCCGAAGCCGAAACGCTCGTCGACGAGGGGTTCGAGATGTCCTCGGAGTACGGCCTGCCGTTCTGGATCACCTGGAGCTCCTGCCTGAAGGGCCTGATCCAGAGCAAGCGCGGCGATTACGACGCGGGCCTGGCGCGCATGCAGCAATCGGTGGTCGGCTATCGCGCGACGGGGGCGCGGATCGGCCTGGTGCACTTCATGACCGAGCTGGCCGAGACGGCGATGGCGGCGGGCGACTACGGCCTCGGCCTCGCCACCATCGAGGAGGCGCGCGAGATCTGCGCCAAGACCGGCAACCGCTACCATGCCGCCGACACGCATCGTGTCCAAGGCGAGCTGCTGATCGCCGCCAACCGCGCCGAGGAAGGTGAGCTCCGGCTCCTGCATTCATTGAACGTGGCGCGCAGCCAAGGCGCACGCAGCCTGGAACTCAGGACCCTGATCAGCCTGGCGAAGCGGTCGCCCGAGTGGCTGATACAGCTCA
>DATGZZ010000822.1:0-7385 GCA_035296945.1 Reyranella sp. | reverse complement strand
CGGAGGTCAAGCACATCGACCGCTGCCTGTCGTGCCTCAGCTGCATGACGACCTGTCCGTCGGGCGTCAATTACATGCACTTGGTCGATCACGGCCGGCATCACATTGAGGAGCGTTTCAGGCGACCGCTGCCGGATCGGCTGCTGCGCGGGCTGCTGGCGTGGCTGATGCCGCGACCGGCGCTGTTCCGCTGGGCCATGGTGCTGGGTCGGTTCGCCAAGCCCCTGGCGATGCTCCTGCCGGCGCGCAGCACCGATCCCGGCGGCGCCACGTTCCTCCGTCGCTTGAGGGCGATGCTCGAGGCCATCCCGGATCGATTGTCGGGGCCCTCGACGGTGGATCGGCCGCAGACCTTTGCGGCAGCGGGCCTGCGCCGCAAGCGCGTGGCGCTGATGCCGGGTTGCGGCCAGCAGGTGCTGGCGCCGGAGGTCAACGAGGCGACGGTGCGGTTGCTGACCCGTCACGACATCGAGGTGGTGAACGTTAAGAACTCCGGCTGCTGCGGCTCGTCGGTCCTGCATGTCGGGCGCAATGAGGAGGCGGCAGCGTTCGCCAAGCGCAACATCGAAGCCTGGATGCGCGAGATTGATGGCGCCGGCCTCGACGCCATCGTCATCAACGCGTCGGGCTGCGGCACCACGGTGAAGGACTATGGCGAGATGTTCGCCAACGATCCCGCCTGGAAGGAGCGGGCCGGGCAGGTGGCACGGCTCGCCAAGGATGTCAGCGAGGTCATGCTCGAGGTCGGTCTCGCGAACGTGACCGCGCGGCCGCTCACCGTGGCCTATCATTCGGCCTGTTCCATGCAGCACGGCCAGAAGGTGATCGAGCAGCCCAAGAAACTCCTTTTGGACGCCGGGTTCGTCGTCAAGGACGTGCCCGAGGGCCATATCTGCTGCGGCTGGGCCGGCACCTACCAGGTGCTGCAGCCCGAGCTGTCGCGTCGCCTGCGCGATCGCAAGGTCGCCAATATCGAGAGCGTGAAGCCCGATGTCATCGCTGCCGGCAACTTCGGCTGCATCGGCAACATCGCCTCGGGCACCGGCATTCCGATCGTGCACACCGTCGAGCTGCTCGACTGGGCGACGGGCGGGCCGAAGCCGCCCGCCCTGCATTAGGATCACCATGGCCCTCCTTCGCACTTGCCTTGCCGCACTGCTCGGCCTGATGCTGGGGGCGAACGTTCTGGCGCAGAGCGGCGGGAGCAGCACCATGCTCGACACCTTGTTTGCCAAGCTACAGACGGCGACCGATCCCGTGGCGATCCAGTCGTTGGAGGCGGCGATCTGGGAGCAATGGATCGTGGTGCCCGATGGCCCGCAGCGCGAGCTGATGATGCGCGGCATCGCCGAGATGCAGCAGCGCCAGCTGAAACAGTCGGTCGAGACCTTCAGCAAGCTGATCGAGATCGCCCCCGATCTCTCCGAGGCCTGGAACAAGCGGGCGACGGCGCATTGGCTGCTTGGCAACTTCCCGGCGTCGCTCAACGACATCTGCGAGACGGTGAAGCGCGAGCCGCGCCATTTCGGCGCCTATTCGGGCCTTGGCATGATCCGCGCGGAAATGGGCGAGTATCCGCGCGCCGTCGCCGCCTTCGAGCTGGCCAAGAAGTACAATCCGCACATCGTGGGGATCGACGACGAGATCGCGCGCCTGAAGGCGATGGGCGGTGATGCGCCGGCTGATCCGCTGGGGTGCACGCAGCGAACGGCCGGTCGCTGACGCGCACTTGCCGCACAGCGCGCGCGCGGGCAGACTCCGGCCAAGTTTCAACTCCAAGGATGGGTCAATGGCCACGTTGTATGTCGGCGGTCGCGTATTCGACGGCGAGAAGGTTCTGGACGGGCAGGCGGTGCTGGAGGAGGACGGCAAGGTCAGGCGCGTTGCTCCCGCGGCCGAGTTCACGGGCTTCGCCGGCGACAAGGTCGACACAGCGGGCGGCACGTTGATCCCCGGCATCATCGACTGCCACGTCCATTCGCTGAGCGGCGCCGAGGGCAATCCCGGCGCGGTGCAGGACCGCATGACCGCGGCTCAGATCGCCGTGCGTGGCATGGAACTCATGCGCAACACGCTGGAAGGCGGCATTACGGCGGTGCGCGACTGCGGCGGCAAGGACTACATCGAGTTCGCGCTGCGCGACGCGTTCAACACCGGCCGTTTCCTGGGCCCGACCATGCGCTGCGCCGGCCGCATGATCTGCATGACCGGCGGCCACGGCAACCGCACCGGCCGCGTCGCCGACGGCATCGACGAGGTGGTGAAGGCGGTGCGCGAGCAGGTTCATGCCGGCTCCGACCTGATCAAGATCATGGCGACCGGCGGCGTGATGACCCCGGGCGTGAACCCTGAGGACGCGCACTACTCGGCCGAGGAGATGAAGGCCGGCATCAGCGAGGCGCATCGCTTCCACAAGTGCTGCGCCAGCCATGCCCAGGGCGCGGTCGGTATCCTCAATGCGGTGCGCGGCGGCATCGATTCCATCGAGCACGGCATCTTCATGACCGAGGAGTGCATCACCGAGATGAAGGAGCACGGCGTGTGGCTGGTGCCAACGCTCGCGGCGGTGAAGAACATCCTGAAGGGCTACGACGACGGTGACCGCTCGATCCCCGACTATGTGATCGAGAAGGCGCGCCGCGTGTTCGACCGCCACATCGCCTCGATCAAGATGTACTACAAGGCCGGCGGCCGCATCGCCATGGGCACCGACGCCGGCACGCCGCACAACCGGCACGGCGAGAATGCGCGCGAGCTCGAATACATGTGCGACATCGGCATCTCGACCCGCGATTCGCTGTTCTTCTCGACGGCCAGTGCCGCCGATCTGATGCGCCTTGCCGACCAGGGCCGCATCAAGGAGGGCAACAGCGCCGACTTCGTGCTGTGCGACGGCGATGCGCTGGCCGACATCAAGCGCGCCGCGCGCAAGGAGAACCACCGCATGGTGGTGAAGCGCGGCATCGTCGCCCGCGACAACCGCGCCGCCTTCGTCCGCCAGGCCGCCCGCGTCGCTGCCGAGTAGCTGACCAAAGCGTCCGACGGCCCCCTGAAAGCGGCTCGTGGAAGAGATATTCCTGATCCTGGTAGGGATCGCCTGGGCCGTCGGCACGCCGATCATCGCCATCGTGGCGCTGGTGCGCACGTCGCGTCTGCGCGACCAGAACGAGCAGCTGACCGCCGATCTCGCGCGACTGAAACGGCAGATGGCGGAGACCGCCGCCCTGCCGCCGCCGCTCGTCGATGAGCCCGTAGCCGAGGCTGTCGCGCCGCCACCTGCACCACCATTCGAACCCGAACCGGTGGCTGTTTTGGAGGCGACACTTCCAGCGGCACCAGCACAACCATGGGAGCCGGTCGCCGCGCCGCTTCAAGTCGGCTGGGAGCAACGGCTGGGCGCGCGCGCTTTCGTTTGGGTCGGCGCGGTCACCTTGGCGCTCGCCGCCGTATTCCTCGTGCGCTACTCGATCGAGGAAGGCTATCTGTCGCCCGAGGTCCGCGTCATTCTGGCGGCCCTGTTCGGCTTTGCCCTGATCGGCGCCGCCGAGCGCATCCGCAGCCGCGACGACCGCGTCGCCCAGGCGCTGGCGGCCGCCGGCGTCGCGTCGCTCTACGGCGCGTTGTTCTCCGCCGTGGCGCTCTACGACATGATCTCCAAGGCCGCGGCCGGTGGCGGGGCGGCAGCGCTCACGGCCTTCGCCATCGGCGTCTCCTTGCGGCACGGCATCTTCGTGGCCGGTCTCGCCTTCGTTGGCGGCTTCGCCAGTCCCGCCATTATCGGCAGCGAGACGCCCAATACGCCCGTCCTGTTCGGCTACCTGCTGGCGATCGCGGCAGGAACGCTCTGGGTCATCCGCCTGCGCGGCTGGTGGCCGCTCGGCTGGGGCGTGCTGGCGGGAGCGGCGATCTGGACGGTGCTCTGGATGATGTCGCTGGCCGGCGGCCTGCACTGGGTCGGGCTGTTCCTGGTCGCCGTGGCCGGCCTGTTCGCCTGGGCGACGTGGCGGCGGCTCGGCGAAGGCGACCAGGCGATCGACGTCGCGGCGCTGGTGTGGGCGGCGCTCGCCGTCACCGGCGTGCTGATCGTGACGCTGATCGTGCAGGACGACGGCAAGCAGACCGCCGGCTGGCTCGCGCTGGCCGCCCATGGCATTGGGCTCTTCGCCCTGGCGCGCTGGACGCCGCGTTTCCAGTACGTCGCTGTCCTTGCACCGATCTTGTCGATCGTCGCCCTCGCCTTGTGGCGGGACACCGGACAGTTCGGCTGGATGGCCGCGTCGTTCGGCGGCCTCTACGCCACGGCGGCCTTCGCCTTGCTGTGGAACGCGGCCCGGCCCGGCTTCTGGGCGGCACTGGCCGTCGGCGCGGCGCTCGCGCACTTCCTGCTCGCCTGGTACGTGCTGCGCGGCATCGCCGACGGCACGCCGTGGGGCCTGATCAGCATCGCGCTCGCCCTGCCGTTCCTGGCCGGCGCCGAGCGGCTGGCACGCTGGCGGGGCAGCATGCCGGGTGCCACCGAGGCGCTGGGCTACTGTGCGGCGGGCGTGGCCTTCTTCATCGCCATCGCCATCGCCCTCGAGCTGCGCCGCGAATGGATCACGGTGGCTTATGCCGTCGAGTTTGCCGCGGTCGCGGGCATCGCCGCCCACCTCGGCCTGCACGCCATGCGCCGGCTGTGCTGGCTGCTGCTCGCCGCCGTGATCGTGCGCTTCGTGCTCAATCCGGAGGTGCTGAAGTACCCGCTCTTGGTCGCGCCGATCTTCAACTGGATCCTGTGGGGCTACGGCCTCGCGATCGCGGCCTTCGTCGTCGGGCTGCGCTTCCTGCGGCCGACCGGCGATATCCAGCTGGTGCGCGCGACCGAGGCGGCGATTGCCTTGCTGGCCTTCGTGCTGCTCACCCTCGAGGTGCGCAGCGTCTTTCGTGCCGACGCCATGATGGCACCCGACGCGCGGTTCATGGAGCGTGCGTTCTATGTCCTGGTGTGGGGCGCCTTTGCGCTCGGCGCGCTGTGGCTGGCGCGCACGCGGCGCGACGTCGTGGCGCTGTGGGCCTGGCGCATCAGCGGCGGTCTCGCCGTGGCGCTGGTGCTGGTCGTCCAGGTCCTGCTCGCCAGCCCGATCTTCGACAAGGCCGATGTCGGCCATTTGCCGCTCGCCAATGGCCTGTTCCTGGCCTACGCCCTGCCGGCGGTGATGGCGGCCTTGGCGCGGCGCTGGATCGACGTCGAGCCGAACCGCAACGTCGCTCTGTTCGTCGAAGCGACCGCCTCGATCCTCGTCTTCGCCTACGTGTCGTTCGAGGTCCGCCACCTGTTCGATCCGGGCTTCGAGCGGCGGGGGCTGGGGGCGTCCGGCCTGGAGCTCTATGTCTACTCCGCGGTCTGGCTGCTGTTCGGCGTCGCCCTGCTGGCGCTGGGCTTCCTGCGCAACGCGGCGGCGCTGCGCCATGCCGGCATGGCGCTGGTCTGCGTCGTCGTCGCCAAGGTCTTCCTGATCGACATGGCGGGCCTGCAGGGACTGCTGCGGGTCTTTTCGTTCCTCGGCCTGGGCGCGGCGCTGATCGGGCTGGGCTACGCCTATCGGCGCTTTGGATTCAGGTAGATGTTCCCGCAAACCACGGTGTCACTCGACGCCCTGCGCAGCCTGCAGCTCGAACGGCTGCGCGGCGCCTTGCGTCACGCCTACGACAACCAGGCGCCGTACCGCGCCAAATGCGTGGCGGCCGGCATCCATCCCGACGATCTGCGCCGGCTGGAAGATCTGCGGCGCTTTCCTTTCACCGCCAAGGCCGACCTGCGCGATGCCTATCCCTTCGGCATGTTCGCCATTCCGCGTGAGAATTGCGTGCGCATCCATGCCTCGAGCGGAACGACGGGGCGGCCGACGGTGGTCGGCTACTCGGCGCGCGACATCGATCTGTGGGCCGACCTGATGGCGCGCTCGCTCTACGCCGGCGGGGCGCGGCCGGGCGACATCATCCACAACGCCTACGGCTATGGCCTGTTCACCGGCGGGCTGGGCGCGCATTACGGCGCCGAGCGGCTGGGCTGTACCGTGGTGCCGATGTCGGGCGGCTTTGGCGAGCGGCAGGTCCAGCTCATCCGCGAGTTCGGCGCGCGGGTGGTGCTGATGACGCCCTCCTACATGCTGGCGATCGCCGACGAATTCGAGCGCCAGGGCGTCGATCCCGCCAGCACGGCGATGAGGATCGGCATCTTCGGCGCCGAGCCGTGGACCGAGGGCATGCGCGCCGAGATCGAGCGGCGGCTTCGCATCGATGCCGTCGACATCTATGGGCTGAGCGAAGTGATGGGGCCGGGCGTGGCCTGCGAGTTCGTCGAGAGCAAGGACGGGCCGACCATCTGGGAGGACCACTTCTATCCCGAGATCGTCGATGCCGAGACCGGCGAACCGGTGACCGACGGCGAGCCTGGCGAGCTGGTCTTGACGACCCTCGCCAAGGAGGCGATGCCCGTCATTCGCTATCGCACGCGCGACCTCACGCGCCTCTTGCCGGGTTCGATCACGTCCATGCGGCGCATGGCCAAGATCACCGGCCGCAGCGACGACATGCTGATCGTGCGCGGCGTGAACCTGTTCCCGAGCCAGGTCGAGGAACAGATCCTGCGCGACCCGGCGCTCACCGGACACTACGTCATCGAGTTGACGCGCACCGGCGCGCTGGACGACCTCTTGGTGCGGGTCGAGGCGAGGATGGTTTTGGAGGGCGGGGCCGCCGGGCGCTCGGCGGATGACCTGGTGCAGCGCCTGAAGGGCATGTGTGGCTTGTCGGCCACAGTGGAGATCGCCGCGCCCGGCGCGATCGAGCGCTCGATGGGCAAGGCGCGGCGGGTGATCGACCGGCGCTAGTTCCAGGGGCCGCCCAGGGCCAATCTTATTCTTGCCTTGATCAGGTCGGCATTGGCGGGCATGTGCCCAACTTCGGTCGAAAAGGTCGGCGGATCGTTGTAGTCCGACGCCTTGGCACGGCTAACTGTGGTGCTGGCGATCGCGATGAAGGTCAGAGCGATGGCGCCCATCACCAGGAAATCGATCCAGGTGAGTGAGTCCGGCCGGAAGGGGCGGGCAGTGGTCCGTAGCTTGCGCTTCACGATCGCCTCGATGCGTTGCTGCTTCTGAAAAAATCTACGGAAGGAACTTCTGCTCCATCCCCGATCTTTTCAGGGTCACAGTTGGGCGATTCCAAGGACATTCGCCGCGTTTCGTATCGTGCGTTTCGTGTTGCTGAACGGCAACAGCGCGCAGCAGCTCTAGACGTAGGCGATGCGCAGGATGTTGGTGGCGCCCGGCGTCCCGAAGGGCACACCGGCGGTGATCACCAGCCGCTCGCCCGGCTTGGCGATCTTCTGCTGGCGGGCGACG
>DATGZZ010000821.1:0-2107 GCA_035296945.1 Reyranella sp. | reverse complement strand
CGGCTTCGCATCGTGATCACGCCGGTCATCAGCGGACTCGCAGTCTTCATCGTCGGCCTGCAGCTCGGCATCGTCGGCATCGGGCAGCTGCTCGACGTCCCGCACGCCCACCAGCCGGGTTTTCCCTTTCATCTCGTCGTGGCGGCCGTGACGCTGGCGGTTTCCATCGCTCTCAGCATCTGGGGACGCGGTTCGCTGAAGCTGATCTGCTCGCTGTGCGGGCTGATGGTTGGCATGGTCGGCGCGATCCTCGTCGGCCTGATCGCGCCGGGCGATCTCGCGACGTTCCAGCGCGCCGCCTGGTTCGAGCTGCCGCGCCCGGTCATCGGCTTCACGTTCGATGTCGCCTTGCTGCCCGCCTTCCTGGCGGCCGGCGTCGCCGCCGCGGTGCGTGCGGTCGGCATCGTCACCACGTGCCAGCGCCTGAACGACGCTGCGTGGGACCGGCCGGACATGGCGAACATCCGCAAGGGCGTGCTGGCCGACGGCCTGGCCAATGTCTTCGGCGGCGCCGTCGGTGCCCAGGGCATGACCGTGGCACCGAGCCTGGTCGGCATCTCGAGCGCCACCGGCGCGACCAGCCGGGCGATCGCCTACGCCGCTGCCGCCATCCTGCTCGTCATCGGCTTCATGCCCAAGCTCGCGGTCTTCTTCCTGCTCGTGCCGCCGGAGGTCGCAGGCCCGCTGCTGGTGTTCACGTCCTGCTTCATGCTGACCGGCGGCATGGAGCTCATGCTGTCGCGCGCCGGCGGCACGCGCGCCATCTATGTCATCGGGATCTCGTCGCTGCTGGCGCTCAGCGTCAATGTCTATCCGCATTACTTCCACAAGGATGCCCCGCCCGTCCTGCAGAGCTTCATCAGCAATCCGCTCGCCTTCGGTCTGGCGGCCGCGGTCATCCTTACCCTGCTGTTCCGCGTCGGCACGCGCCAGCACGCGACGATGACGTGGGATGCCGCCGGCAGCGGAGCGGATACGGCGCTCGGCTTTCTCCACACCACCGCGCAGGGCTGGGCGATCCCGCCGCGGATCGTCGAGGCGGCCGCCCTCGAGGTCCGCGGCGTGATCGACAGGCTGGCCGCGGCCCATCACCTCGAGCTTGGCGGCGATCTCCACCTGTCGACCGACGGCCTTGACCTGCGCGTCGAGGTATCCTGCCATGGCGCCTTGCACGCACCGTTGCCCAGCGATGCCGCGCCGCCGCGACCACCGCCGGCCTATGCGATCGACAACAACGAGGAGCAGGCCGTCCTGTCGGGCCTGCGGACGTTCCTGGAGAGCCTCGCTGCCGAACGCAGGCGCATCGTGCAGCGCGGCGGACGGGTGAAGATTATCCTGACTTACGGGCTTTGACGCGGTGACACACGCTATCGCCTCCGTAAAGCTGTCATCCCGAGCGTAGCGAGGGACCTTTGCTGCGGCCTTAAAGGTCCCTCGGGCTTCGCCCTCGGGATGACAGGGTGCGTGAGATCACCAGCCGTTGATCCGGTCATAGGTGTCGACGACGGTCTTGCCGCCGTCCAGATCGCTGTCGACCACGTAGTAGCGGTCGTAGGCCGCGGCGGTGATGCAGGCGTGGTTGGGCAGCACGCGCACTCGGCTGCCGACCGGCAGGTTGCCGAACGGGATCGGATCGTCCGAGCCGACGAAGCCGTGCTCCTGAGAACAGGCGACCACCGCCATGTCCCTGGCCGGCGGATCGGCTATCGTGCCGTAACCGACTTTTGGTTGAAACTCCTGTGCGGAAATGTCTTTGGAGAGCGCCAGCGCGCCGGCGTCGATCAGCACCTGGTTGCGATGCGGGTAATGACCGATCACGGAGGCCAGCACCGACAGAGCAAGATCGCCCGCGCTGCACGAGCCGATGAACTCCTGGTCGAGATCGTTGAAGCAGTAGACGCCCGGCCGCATCTCGGTGATGCCGGTGAAGTTGCGCGAATGCATCGCCGTCGGCGTCGAGCCAGCCGAGACGATCGGGCAGGGGATGCCGGCGGCGCGGATCGTCTCGGCCGCCGTGACGATCGCCAACCGCTCCTGCTCGGCGACGGCCGCGATCCCGTCGACGCTAGTTTCATGGTAGGAGTGGCCGGCATGGGTCATCACGCCC
>DATGZZ010000820.1:0-11455 GCA_035296945.1 Reyranella sp. | reverse complement strand
GCACGGCCGGCGGCATGACCGCCATGTGGCCGTAGTTGGGATGATCGAAGCCCACTACGACATCGCCGGCGCCGCCACGGAACGCCGCAATTTGAGCGGCCGTGAAGGCAAAGCGGATGAACTGCACTGACGAGGCCTTGCCGTCGCCGCGCGAGCGTTCCTGGTCGCCCTCAGGCACACCGCGGATCACCTCGCCGTCGACGCGAATGAAGGCCTGGTGCTCGACGCCGCCCAGCATTGCCAGAACGCGGGTGCGGCGGATCGGATCGTCGATCTCGAACATCACCGTAGCGACCAGCTCAGCACCCTGTGGGATCAGCGGATTGTAGGCCGCGAGCTCGTCGGGAATCTGCGCCGGACCGCCCTTCTCGATGAAGAGCATCTCGTGCACCTGGTGCAGCATGGTCTCGTAGGATTCGAAATAGAACGTCGCGAAGGGCCCGACTTCCAGCCGCCGGTTCTTCTTGATCTCGGAAATCTGCCGGCGGCGCTCGGCTCGCACCTTCACGTATTCGGTGAGCGGCAGGATGGCGGAGACTTCGATGGCACGCGGCGTCATGGCTTCACCGTCAGTCCATAGGCCTGCGCCATCAGCTCGATGGGATGATTGGCGCGCGAAGGCTTCAAGGTCTGCTCGCCCGCTGTCATTTCCATCACCTGCATCAGGTGGTCGGCGGCCAGCGGGCATTCGGAGGCGACGAAGCTGGTATCGTTCTTGATGGCGGCCTGGGCGGCGGGCTTGCCGACCTTCACCGCCGTCTCGAAATTCTCGGTGCGCGCGCCCCAGATGCCGCCATGGCCGCTGCAGCGCTCGATCACCGCGACGCGTGTCTTGGGCGCCAGCCGCAGCATCTCGGCTGCCTTGGCGCCCATGTTCTGCGCCCGCGCATGGCAGGCGAGATGGACGCTGACGCCGCCCTCGATGGTCTGCAGGCCGGGCGCCAAACCCTCCTTCTTGGCGATGTCGACGACGTACTCGGAAATGTCGAACGTCGCCTGGGCGAGCCGGTCGACCGCGGGATCCCTGGGCAGGATCAGCGGCCATTCGAACTTCAGCATCAGCGCGCAGGATGGCGTGAGCGCGATCACGTCGTAGCCCTTGTCGACCCACGGCAGCAGCGCATCCGTTACGTGGCGCGCGGCCGCGGCGACGCCTTCGAGATCGCCCAGTTCGAGCTTCGGCATGCCGCAGCAATGCGGATGGACGACCTCGGTCGCCACACCGTTCCTGGCCAGCACTGCGCGCGCGGCGGCGCCGATGCCGGTGTTGTTGAAGTTCACGAAGCAGGTGGCATAGAGCACGGCCTTGCGCTTGCCGAAGGCGGGCGCGGCCTCGTTGACCTCCGCACCCTCGCGTGCGGCGCGGATCACGAAGGTCTCGCCGGCATATTCCGGCAGGCGCGCACCGTGATGGATGCCGGCCCATTTTTCGATGGCGGGCCGCGTCAGCTTGTTGTGCTCGTCGCTCGCCCAGTTGGCGAGGCCCGCGGTGAAGGTGCCAAGCCGGCCCGTACGATCAGTGTTCGCGAGCTGGGCCTCGACGAAATCGATGCCCTCCTTGCGCGCCTTCACGGCGCGATGGCGCAGCATGAGATGAGGGAAGTCGAGCGCCCATTCGTGCGGCGGCACGTAGGGGCACTTGGTCATGAAGCACATGTCGCAGAGCGTGCAGGCTTCCTCGACCTGGGCGTAGTCCTCCTTCTTGACGCCATCGAGCTCGCCGGTCGGGCCGTTGTCTATCAGGTCGAACAGGCGCGGGAAGGAATCGCAGAGATTGAAGCAGCGCCGGCAGCCGTGACAGATGTCGAAGACGCGCTCCATCTCCTTCTCGAGCGCCTTCTCATCCCAGAACCACGGGTTCTGCCAGTCCAGGGCATGGCGGACGGGGGCTTCAAGGCTGCCTTCGCGCATGACGATGTCGTTTCTCGAATGATCGGGTGTCAGCAGGACGAAAAAGGGGACCCTCGCGGGTCCCCCTCTATAGAGACCACGAAGGCTCAGGCCATCGTGTCGAGGGCCTTCTGGAAGCGGCCGGCGTGGCTCTTCTCGGCCTTGGCCAGGGTCTCGAACCAGTCGGCGATCTCGCCAAAGCCTTCCTCGCGCGCGGTGCGGGCCATGCCCGGATACATGTCGGTGTATTCGTGCGTCTCGCCCGCGATCGCGGCCTTGAGGTTGGAGCCGGTGGGGCCGATCGGCAGACCGGTCGCCGGATCGCCGCTCACTTCGAGGAATTCGAGATGGCCGTGCGCATGGCCGGTCTCGCCTTCGGCGGTCGAACGGAACACCGCGGCGACGTCATTGTAGCCTTCGACGTCGGCCTTCTGGGCGAAGTAGAGGTACCGGCGGTTCGCCTGGCTCTCGCCCGCGAAAGCAGCCTTCAGATTGTCCTCGGTCTTGGATCCCTTGAGGTTCGCCATGACTTTTCTCCTTGCTTGTAAGGCGTGTCGATCGGCGCGCAGCCGATCTGGCGGGCGCGATATTGGGACAGCCGGCGCGACGCCGTCAAGTTGTTTAGAACAGTTCTAAGAACTGCAAGCGACTCGCAAGTAGCAGCTCAAAAGCCGCTGCGCCTCGGAAGGCGCCTTACCGGCGCACCCGCACGATGACGTCGACCCGCGCCATGCGCGTGCCCTTGGGCGGCGTCGGCAGGCCGGCGATCGTCACCTTGTCCGACGGGAAGTCGTGCAACTCGCCGTCGTTCTCGACAAAGAAATGATGGTGATGGCCGGTGTTCGTGTCGAAATAGGACCGGCCCGGCGCAACCACGACCTCGCGCAGCAGGCCGGCGTCACGGAACTGGTTCAACGCGTTGTAGACCGTGGCGAGCGACACCGGCATGCGGGTCGCGCGGACCTCGGCATGCAGGCTTTCGGCCGTGACATGTCGGTGTTCGCCCTCGAACAACAGGCGCGCCAACGCCACCCGCTGGCGGGTGGGACGCAAACCGGCCTCGCGCAGGCGGGCCGTGAAGTCGGGACTGGTACCGGACATTGCCACGCCCATATGTAAGCAGCCGAAAGCGGCGTGAAAAGGGCCGTTTGACCCGGATTCGGCGGTTTGCGCTGGACCGCGGGCCTCCTTATTCTGACCCCGATCCCGGTTTCGGGTGGCTTTGGGACGGTGAGCGTGAGCGAGAAGAAGAGCAGTTACACTTTCGAAGACCTGATCGAATGCGCCCGCGGGCACCTGTTCGGGCCAGGGAACGCGCAGCTGCCGTTGCCGCCCATGCTGATGCTCGACCGTATCGTGAAGATTGCCGAAACCGGCGGCCAATACGGCAAGGGCGAGATCGTGGCCGAGCTCGATATCAAGCCCGATCTCTGGTTCTTCGATTGCCATTTCAGGGGCGACCCGGTGATGCCGGGCTGCCTGCCGCTGGACGCCTTGTGGCAGTGCCTGGGCTTCTTCCTGGGCTGGATGAAGGCTCCCGGCCGCGGCCGTGCTCTGGGCGTCGGCGAGGTCAAGTTCACCGGAATGATCGTGCCGACGGTGAAAAAGCTCACCTTTCATGTGCATCTCAAGCGCGTGATGCTGCGCAAGCTGGTCCTGGGCATCGCCGACGGCTTCGTGCATGCCGACGGCAAGCCGGTCTATGAGGCCACCGGCCTGAAGGTCGGCCTGTTCCTGGACGCCGTCGAAGCCCCGGCAGCAGCGGGCTGACGTCATGAAACGTGTCGTCGTCACCGGCTTGGGAGTCGTCTCCTCGATCGGCAACAACGTCGTCGAGGTCACGAAATCGTTGCGCGAGGGCAAGTCGGGCATCGAGTTCGTGCCGCAGTACAAGGAGCTGGGCTTCCGCAGCCAGGTCGCCGGCACGCTGAAGATGAACGTCGACGAGATGGTCGACCGCCGCCTGCGCCGCTTCATGGGCGACGGGGCGGCCTTTGCCTATCTCGCCATGAAGCAGGCGATCGAGGACGCGGGTCTCGGCGAGGCCGAGATCTCCAACGACCGCACCGGAGTCGTCGCAGGCTCGGGCGGGCCGACCACCGGCGCCATCGTGCAGTCGGCCATCATCGCCAAGGAGAAGGGGCCCAAGCGCGTCGGTCCGTTCATGGTGCCGCGCGCCATGTCGAGCACGGTCTCGGCCAACCTCGCGACCGCCTACAAGATCAAGGGGCTCAGCTACTCCATCAGCTCGGCCTGCTCGACCTCGGCGCACTGCATCGGCAACGCCGTCGAATGCATCCAGCTCGGCAAGGCCGACCGCATGTTCGCGGGCGGCGGCGAGGAGCTCGACTGGACGCTGTCGGTGTTGTTCGACGCCATGGGCGCGATGTCGTCCAAGTTCAACGATTCGCCCGAGCGGGCGAGCCGGGCCTACGACAAGGACCGCGACGGATTCGTGATCTCCGGCGGCGGCGGCATCCTCGTGCTGGAAGACCTGGAAGTGGCCCGCGCGCGCGGCGCCAAGATCTACGCCGAGGTCGTGGGCTACGGCGCCACGTCCGACGGCGCCGACATGGTGGCGCCGTCCGGCGAGGGCGCGGTGCGCTGCATGAAGCTCGCCATGGACGGCTTCCCGGGGGCGGCGCGGCGCAACGCCCCCGTCGACTACATCAACACCCACGGCACCTCCACGCCGGTGGGCGACATCACCGAGCTCGATGCCATCCGCGCCGCCTTCGGCAACAACAAGCTGCCCGCCGTCAGCTCGACCAAGTCGCTGACCGGGCACAGCCAGGGTGCGACCGGCGCGCACGAGGCGGTCTACTCGCTGCTGATGTTGAAGGAAGACTTCGTCGCGGCCTCGGCCAACATCGAGAATGTCGATCCCGGCGTCGGCGACTACCCAGTGGCGCGCCAACGCATCGACAATGCCGGCCTGCAGACCGTGATGTCTAACAGCTTCGGTTTCGGCGGCACCAATGCCTGCCTGCTGTTCTCGCGCTACGACAGCTGAGGTCGTGCGGTGTTGCTGAAACGCTGGGCAACAATTTGTCATTTTCCTTGAACATCCCTCCCAACTAAGAAGAGGCATCATGCCCATCGACCGGACCCTCTCGGCCGCTCCCGATGCTTCCGGCGGCGGGACGGCAAGCCCCTCTACCCACACGCCGTCCAAGGCGGTCGATCTCCCCGACGTCCCGAAATTGATGGCCGGCAAGCGCGGCCTGGTGATGGGTGTGGCCAACGACCGCTCGATCGCTTGGGGCATCGCCACGGCGCTGCATGCAGCCGGCGCGGAGATGGCCTTCACCTACCAGGGCGCGGCGTTCGGCAAGCGCGTGCTGCCGATGGTCGAGAAGCTGGGATCGAAGATCGTCGAGGAGGCCGACGTCGAGAACGAGGAGAGTCTCGACCGGCTGTTCGCCCGCCTGCAGAAGGAATGGGGCCGGCTCGATTTCGTGGTCCATGCCATCGCCTTCTCCGACAAGGAGGAGCTGAAGGGCCGCTACGTGGACACGACCAAGGCCAACTTCCAGCGCAGCCTCACCATCTCCTGTTATTCCTTCACCGAGATCGCGCGGCGCGCGCTGCCGCTGATGACCGAAGGCGGCAGCCTGATCACGCTGACGTACGAAGGCGCCACGCGGGTGATGCCGTCCTACAACGTCATGGGCGTGGCCAAGGCCGCGCTGGAGGCGAGCGTGCGCTATCTCGCGGCCGATCTCGGCCCGCAGGGCGTGCGGGTGAACGCGATCTCGGCCGGGCCGATGCGCACCCTGGCCGGCGCGGTGATCGGCAGTGCACGCTACGTCTACCGCGTGTCGCGCGAGGCCTCGCCCTTGCGGCGCAATGTCGAGCTGACCGATGTCGGTGGTGCGGGGCTCTACCTGCTGTCCGACCTCAGCGCCGGCGTCACCGGCACGGTCCACTATGTCGATGCAGGCTACCACGCCATCGGCATGCCGCCGTCCACGATCAACGGCCAGAACGGCGAGTGACCGGAGCGCGGACCTCCAGGTCCGCTCATTGCTGGGAGCGCGCCACTCCGTGGCGCTCATGAGCTGTGTGATCCACAAAGATGCGCCACGGAGTGGCGCGCTCCCAGCAAAGACGAAGACCATGAGGGGACCTGGAGGTCCGCGCTCCGGCTAACCGACGACGATGTCCATTGAGGTGGCGAGCGCACCAGCTTCGACGCCAGGCGCGGGGGCGAGCTTCATCTCGACCAGCTCGCGCTGGCGGGCATCGCGGATGCCGCGAAAGACGCCGTCGCGTTCATTGCCGGGATCGCCGGCGACATAGAATTGGCTGGTGAGCATCTTGCCCGCACCGGTCGCGACCTTGAAATGGATGTGCGGCGAGCGGCCGACATAGGCGACGGGCTTCAGGGTACGAAAGTTGTAGCGGCCGTCGGCCTTCACCAGCAGGCGGCCATAGCCCTGGAAGGCCGAATCACGCCTGTCGCGGCCGGACTGGCGCGGATGGTCGTAGATGCCCTGGGCATCGCACTGCCAGATCTCGACCAGGGCGCCGTCGACCGGCTTGCCGCCCAGATCGAGCACGCGGCCCTCCAGATGCAGCACCGTGCCCATGGCACGCGCCTGCTGGCCGCGGACCTGGACCAGGTCATTGTCCATGTCGGTGGGGAAAGCCGTCGGATAGAACGGCCCTTCGGTCTGCTGCGGCGTGGCGATCAGGCCGGCGGCAAACGCTGAACGAAGGGGAAGCAGGCTGGCGCCGGCACCAGCGAGCAGGAGTCGGCGGGAAGGCGTGTTCATCCCACCATCCTACAAGCAAAAACGGCGGCCCGATGGCCGCCGTTCTCGTTACCGTTTGGTGCCTTACTCGCCGGCAGCCGGCACGGGCTGCTCTTCGCGCGGCTTGTTCGAGATGTCCTCGCCGGTCTCCTGATCGACCGCCTTCATGGACAAGCGCACCTTGCCGCGATCATCGACGCCCAGGACCTTGACCTTCACCTGGTCGCCTTCCTTGACCACGTCGTTGACCTTGGCGACGCGGCGCGGCGCCAGCTCGGAGATGTGGACCAGGCCGTCGCGTGCGCCCAGGAAGTTCACGAAGGCGCCGAACTCGACGGTCTTCACGACCTTGCCGGTGTAGATCACGCCGATCTCAGGCTCGGCCACGATGCCCTTGATCCAGTCGATGGCGGCCTGGCCCTGCTTGGCGTCGACCGCGGCGACCTTGATGGTACCGTCGTCCTCGATGTCGATCTTGGTGCCGGTGGTCTCGGTGATCTCGCGGATCACCTTGCCGCCGGTGCCGATCACTTCGCGGATCTTGTCCTTGGGGATCGTGAACTGGGTGATGCGCGGCGCGTTCTGGCTGACCGAGTCACGCGCGCCGCCCAGGCCCTTGGCCATCTCGCCCAGGATATGGAGGCGGCCGTCCTTCGCCTGGCCGAGCGCCACCTTCATGATCTCCTCGGTGATCGAGGTGATCTTGATGTCCATCTGAAGGGCGGTGATGCCCTTCTCGGTACCGGCGACCTTGAAGTCCATGTCACCGAGATGGTCCTCATCGCCCAGGATGTCCGACAGGACGGCGAAGCGCTCGCCTTCCTTGATCAGGCCCATGGCGATGCCCGCCACCGAGCGGTCCATCGGCACGCCGGCATCCATCAGCGACAGCGAGCCGCCGCACACCGAGGCCATCGACGAAGAGCCGTTGCTCTCGGTGATCTCCGACACGATGCGGATCGTGTAGGGGAACTTGTCCTTGCCCGGCAGCAACGGGCGTAACGCGCGCCACGCGAGCTTGCCGTGGCCGATCTCGCGACGGCCGGGCGAGCCCATGCGGCGCACCTCGCCGACCGCGTACGGAGGCATGTTGTAGTGCATCATGAAGTTCTCGCGGTATTCGCCCTCGAGCGCGTCGATGATCTGCTCGTCCTGGCCGGTGCCGAGCGTCGCCACGACCAGCGCCTGGGTCTCGCCGCGGGTGAACAGCGAGGAGCCGTGGGCGCGCGGCAGCACGCCGACCTCGGCCACGATCGGGCGTACCGTCTTGGTGTCGCGGCCGTCGATGCGCTTGCCGGTGTCGAGGATGGCCCCGCGCACGACGTCGGCCTCGAGGTTGCCGAACTGCTCGCCGAACACGGCGAGGGCGGCCTCATCGCCCTCGAACAGGGCCTTGGCCTCGGTCTTGACCGCGCCGACCTTGGTCTGGCGGGCGAGCTTCTGGGTCTCGGCATAGGCCTCGACCATCTTGCCGCGCATCTCGGCCTTGAGGCGCTCGGCCACGGTCTTGGCCACTTCCGGCGGCTCGGTGAGCGGCATCGGCTCCTTCGCGGCATGCTCGGCGAGCTGGATGATGGCGTCGATCACCGGCTGGAAGGATCGATGGCCTTCCATCACGGCCGACAGCATCGTTGTCTCGTCGAGCTCCTTGGCCTGGGACTCGACCATCAGCACGCCTTCCTTGGTGCCGGCGACGATGAGGTCGAGGTCGCTCTTCGCGGTCTGCTCGAGCGTCGGATTGATCACATACTTGCCGTCGAGGTAGCCGACGCGCGCGGCTCCGATCGGGCCCATGAACGGCACGCCGCTGATGGTGAGCGCGGCCGACGTGGCGACCATCGACACGATGTCGGGATCGTTCTCCAGGTCGTGCGCCAGGGTCGTGATCACGACCAGCGTCTCGTTCTTGTAGTTCTCGTGGAAGAGCGGCCGGATCGGACGGTCGATCAGGCGGGAGGTCAGCACCTCCTTCTCCGACGGCCGGCCCTCACGCTTGAAGAAGCCGCCCGGGATCTTGCCGGCGGCGAAGGCCTTCTCCTGGTAGTTCACCGTCAACGGGAAGAAGTCCAGGCCCGGCTTGGGCTTCTTCTCGAACACGACGGTGGCCAGCACCGTGGTGCCGCCGTAGGTCGCCAGCACCGCACCGTCAGCCTGACGCGCGATCTTGCCGGTCTCGAGCACGAGCTTGCGCCCGGCCCAGTCCAGTTCCTTGCGGAACACTTTGAACATCTCACTCATATCCATCTTCCTTTCCTACACGGCGCCCGCCCCCGTCTGGCGGCGCCGCCCACCGATGCCCTTGCATCGGCAGGACCGGGTCGGGCCTTTGCTCTCGCCCCTGCCCTCCCGGTTACTTCGAAAGTCGCGTCAGCCGGCCGAACTGTTACGGGGGCCGACGACGCGACGCGAAAAGGCCCCGATGTGAATCGGGGCCGGAACTCAACGACGCAGACCCAGGCGCTCGATCAACGTGTCGTAGCGCTTGTTGTCCTTGGCCTTGAGATAGTCGAGCAGACGCCGACGCTGGCCGACGAGCTTCAGCAGGCCGCGGCGCGAATGGTGATCCTTCGCGTGGCCCTTGAAGTGCTCGGTGAGATTGGAAATACGTTCGCTCAGGATCGCGACCTGGACTTCCGGCGAACCGGTGTCACCCTCGGCCTGGGCATACGACTTGATCAGCTCCGCCTTGCGGACGGCTGTGATCGACATCGGGACTCTCCATCGACTTAAAGGTTGAAGACGCGTACCGGCTTGAGAGCCACGCCGTCCGAACGGACCAGCGCGACCAGCCTGCTGCCGGCCTCGGCGCGCAAAAGGACGCCGGACGGCGGTACGTCCCGGGTCAAGAGCACCGGCTGGCCTTGGCGCAGCCGGTCCGCTTGGGCCTCCGTCAGGGCCAGCGCCGGGATGTCGTCCAGCGCGGTCTCGACGGGGGCCAGGGCCCCGAGAAGCGCGGGAATATGCCCGAGGGCCTCCAGTTTGGGAAGCGAAATGGCCGCCTCTTCCCGGAACGGCCCGGCGGCGGTCCGACGCAGGAAACTCAAGTGTCCGACGCTCCCCAGGGCCAGCGCCAGATCGCGCCCGAGGGACCGGATGTAGGTGCCCTTGCCGCAGGAAACCACGAAATCTGCATGGTCCGCGTCAGGACGTCCGATCAATTCCAGGCGCTCGATCGAGACCGGCCGAGGCTTCAGGTCGACTGCCTCGCCGGCGCGGGCCAGGTCGTAGGCCCGCTTGCCGTCGATCTTGAGGGCCGAGAAGGCGGGTGGCATCTGCTGGATGGTCCCGACGAAGGCGGCCAGGGCGGTGCGGATGGCATCATCTTCAGGGCGGACCTCGCTGGTCGCCGTGACCTCGCCTTCCAAATCTTCGGTCGAGCGCGCTTCGCCGAAGCGAAGCGTGAAACGGTATTCCTTCCGGCCGTCCATGACGAAGGGCACGGTCTTGGTCGCCTCGCCGAGCGCGATCGGCAGCACGCCGCTCGCCAGCGGATCGAGCGTGCCGCCGTGGCCTGCCTTCTGCGCCCCGAACAAGCGACGCACCTTGCCGACCGCCGGCGTCGAGCCCAGCCCCACCGGCTTGTCGAGCACGACCCAGCCGTCGATCTTGTCGCCCTTCCTCTTGCGTGACATCCCCGCGGTTTATGACGGCAAGCCGTTGTGCGCCAGCGGTGGCTTCAGGCAGGCTGCAGGCCATGACGGGGGCATTGCATCCGGATCGCGTCAGGCGATCCGTTCTTTTTGGGTTGTTCTTCCTCTCCGGCGCAGCGGCGCTGATCTACCAGACGGCCTGGCATCGGCTGCTCGGCCTGTTCGCCGGCGCCGATACCATCGCCGCAGCCCTGGTCGTCGGCGCGTTTCTGCTCGGGTTGGGGATCGGCAGCCTGGCCGGCGGCCTGTTTGCCGACCGCCTGTCGCGCAGCGGCGCCCTTCTCGCCTTTGCGCTTTGCGAGGTCGGCATCGCCGTCTTCGCCGTGACCAGTCCCTGGCTCTACTACGACATCATCTACCGCGAGCTGCTGCCGCTTTCGTCCTCGCGCGGTGTCATCTTCGCCGTCGTGTTCGCGGGCCTGTTGTGGCCGACCTTCCTGATGGGTTGCTCACTGCCCTTCCTTTCCAAGGCGATCGTCAGCGAGATCGCAGGCTCGGCCAAGCTGATCGGCTGGCTCTACGGTCTCAACACATTGGGTGCCGGCGTCGGCGCCTTCGTCGGCGGCTGGTACCTGATCGGCACCTTCGGCTTCGACAAGGCGGTCTATGTCGCCGCGATACTGAACGTCGTGGTCGCCCTGGGGGGCATCGCGCTGGCCCGCGGCCTCCATCTGGCGCGGGACAAGGCCGAACTGGCACGGCGAGCAGCCGCGGCGACCGACGGTGGCTTGGTCTGGCGCTGGTCGTTGCTGGTCTTCATCAGCGGCTTTCTCATCGTTGCGCTGCAGATCGTCTGGTACCGACTGATCGGCGTACTGCTGCAGTCCAACGGCTACAGCTTCTCGCTGGTCCTGTCTGTGTTCCTGCTGGGCGACGCTGCCGGCCTGCTGGTCGGCGCACGCACCATCGACCGCATCGCCGATCCGCGGCGCTTCTTCTTCCTGATGCAGGGCGTCGCGACGGCACTGGCACTCGCCGGCGCGTGGTATGTCTACTGGGCGATCGGAGCGGGCCTGCTGCCGACGAGCTTCGTCAACCGCGACATCATGAGCGGGCAGGCCGTGGACATTGCCGTCATCGTCTTCTTGCTGGCTGTCGTCGTGCTGCCCGCGTCATTCATCATGGGCTTTTCCTTCCCGGTCGTGCAGAAGGCAGTGC
>DATGZZ010000819.1:0-3049 GCA_035296945.1 Reyranella sp. | reverse complement strand
CGCGCGACGGCCGTGATGTTCTCCTGGACGCTGAGCGAGCGAAAGATGTTGCGCTCCTGCGGCACCCAGCCCACGCCCAGTACGGCGCGCACCTCCGGCGCCAGCGCGCCGACTTCGCGGCCGCCGAGCGCGATCGATCCGGTGAAGCGGCGCGTCACGCCGACCAGCGTGTCCAGGAGAGTCGTCTTGCCGACGCCGTTGCGGCCCAGCACCGCCAGCGCCTCGCCCTCGCCCAGTCGGAAGGCTACGTCGGACAGCACGACGGCGCGGCCGTAGCCTGCGGACAGGTTCTCGACGGATAGAAGGTCAGCCATCGCGGCTCTCGCCGAGATAGACGGCGCGCACGCGCGCATCGTTGGCGATCGCCGCCGGCTCGCCTTCGACCAGCAGGCCGCCATCGACCAGTACCGAGATGCGCCGCGCGAAGCTGAACACCAGGTCCATGTCGTGCTCGATCAGCAGCACCGAGACGTCGTCCGGCAGGGCGGCGATCGCGTTCAGGATGTCGCGCCGCTCGGCTTCGGGGACGCCCGCCGCCGGCTCGTCGAGCAGCAGCACCTTGGGCGCGCAGGCGAAGGCCGCGGCGATCTCGAGCAGACGCTGCTTGCCGTAGGGCAAGGTGTCGGTGCGCCGCTCCAGCACGTCGGCGAGGCCGAAACGCTCGGCCACCTGAGTGACCTCTTCGGCTACGGCATCGGCGGCGCCGACCCGGCGGCGCCAGTCACTGCCCTGCCCCAACCGCTCGCCGATCGCCAGCGCGAGCGTCTCGAGCGGCGTCAGCTCGCCGAACAGCTGGTTGATCTGGAAGGTCCGCACCAAGCCCCGCCGCACGCGCGCCTCGGGCTTGAGAGTGGTGACGTCCTCACCCAGCAGCATCACCTGCCCGGCCGAAGGCGGCAGCACGCCGGTCAGGAGATTGACGAAGGTGGTCTTGCCCGCGCCGTTGGGGCCGATCAATGCCTGGCGCGCGCCGCGCTCGAGCTGGAAGGTGACGTCGCTGGTGGCCAGCAGGCCGCCGAAGCGCTTGCTGAGGCCGCGGGTTTCGAGGACGGTGCTCATCGCCGCCGCGCCAGGGCCAGCAGGCCGTAGAGGCCGCCCATCAGGCGTTGCCGGCCGACCATCACGAAGACGACCAGGAACAGGCCGATCCAGAACTGCCAGTATTGAGGCGTCAGAGTCGCGATGCCGTCCTGCAGCACCTTGTAGATAACCGCACCGGCGATGCCGCCGTAGAGCCAGCCCGCGCCGCCGATGATCAGCACCAGAAGAAGATCGGCCGAGCGATGGAACTCGAAGACGTCGAGCGAGACGAAGGCCGTGGTCTGGGCGAGCAGCGCACCGGCCGCGCCGGCATAGGCGGCGGCGAGCGTGTAGGCCGCAATCAGCCGCGAATGGACCGGCACGCCGAGCGCTGCGGCGCGCAGCGGGTTGCGGCGGATCGACATCAACGACAGGCCGAACGGCGAATGCACGACGCGTCGCGCCAGCAGCAGCAGCGCGAACAGCGTCGTCAGGCTGTAGGCGAAGGCGGTGCGGCCGAACAGGTCGAACTCGAAGTGGCCCAGCAGCTTGCCCATGACGACACCCTGCAGGCCGTCGGCGCCGCCGGTGATGCGCGGGAAGGCGTTGGCGATCTCGCCCAGCACCAGCGCCACGCCCAAGGTCACCATCAGGCGCGTCAGATCGCTGCCGCGCAGCACCAGGAAGCTGGTGAGGAAGCCCACGATCGTGGCGGCCGCGATCGCCGCGGCGAGGCCGGCCAGCGGATCGCCGGTGACATGCTTGGCCACAAGGCCCGCGGTGTAGGCGCCGACGCCGAAGAAGGCGGCGTGGCCGAGCGAGACGATGCCGGCATACCCCAGGATGAGGTCGAGCGAGAGCGCGAACAGGGCAAGGATCGCGATCTCGTTCAGGATCAGGTACTTGCCCGACGGCATCAGCAGGGCGCCGAAGGCCACCAGCCAGAACACGAACTCGGGCCAGCGCCAGCGCGCGCGTCGTTCGAGGCCTTGCGCGGCGCTCATCGTGCCCCCTTCATCGGGCTCGGGCGAACAGGCCGTGCGGGCGAAGCACCAGCACGACGATCATGACGAGATAGATCATGAAGGCGCCCAGTGCCGGCACGTAATACTTGCCCGCGATGTCGGCCACGCCCAGCAGCAACGACGCCACGAACGGCCCGGTGATGCCCGAGGTGCCTCCCACCGTGACCACAATCAGGAAATAGATCATGAACTTCAGCGGGAAGTTGGGATCGAGGCCCAGAAGCTCGGCGCCGAGGGCGCCGCCCAGGCCGGCAAGACCCGAACCCACGGCGAAGGTGACGGCGAACACCGTGCCGACCGGGATGCCGAGACCGCGCGCCACGCGGGCATCGTCGACGGCGGCGCGCAGGCGGCTGCCGAAGCGCGTGCGCATCAGGGCAAGCTGCAGGCCGATCGCCAAGGTGCCGCAGATCACGATGATGAAGGAGCGGTAAATGCCGACCTGCACGCCCAGAATCTCGCGGCGGCCCTGCAGCCAGACGGGCAGCTTGATGTTCTGCTGGCTGGAGCCCATCGCCCAGTCGACCGCCGTCACCGCCATGAACACGAGGCCGATGGTGAACAGCACCTGGTCGAGATGGGACCGGCCGTACATGTGGACGTAGAGCGTGCGCTCCAGCACGAAACCCAGCGCCGCCGCGACGATGAAGGCCGCCGGCAGGCAGGCGAGGAACGGCACGCCCCAGCGGTCCATCAGGATCACCGTGACGTAGCCGCCGGCCATGGCGAAGGCGCCGTGCGCCAGGTTGACGAAGTTCATCAGGCCGAGCGTGACGGCCAATCCGCAGGCCAGCACGAACAGCAACATGCCGTAGGCCACGCCGTCGAAGAGGATGGTTGCCATGTGGCTAGTAAAAACCACCTCCCCCGTCGTACGGGGGAGGGCAGGGAGGGGGAGAGCCCCAGTCGAGGCGCCTCGAGTTGCAGATCATGATCAACGTATTTCAGGCATCGCCTTTGGGGCCTTCCCCCTCCCTGCCTCCCCCGTATGACGGGGGGGGTGG
>DATGZZ010000818.1:0-3715 GCA_035296945.1 Reyranella sp. | reverse complement strand
CAGGCTCGACGGCAAGATCACCATCGTCACCGGCGCCACCAGCGGCATTGGCCGGCGCACCGTCGAGATCTTCGCCCACGAGGGCGCCAAGGTCGTGGCGACCGGCCGGCGCGAGGAGCTGGGGCGCTCGCTCGAGGCATCGGTCGGCAAGGACAAGTGCCTGTTCGTCAAGGCCGACGCCACCAAGGAGGCCGACGTCAGGGCCATGGTCGATGCCTGCCTTTCCAAATGGGGCCGGCTCGACTGCATCTTCAACAACGCCGGTGGGCCCGCCCCCGTGGGCGGCATAGAAACCATCCCGGTCGACGGCTTCGACGCCGCCATGGCGACCCTCGTGCGCTCTGTCATGCTGGGCATGAAGCACGCCGCGCCGATCATGATGAAGCAGGGCTCCGGCAGCATCATCAACAACGGCAGCGTGGCGGCACGCCGCGCCGGCTATTCGACCTCGATGATCTACGGAGCGGCCAAGGCGGCGGTGAACCATCTCACCGTCTGCGCCGCCATGCAGCTCGGCGAGAAGGGCGTGCGCAGCAATTCGATCTCGCCGGGCGGCATCGCCACCGGCATCTTCGCCAAGGCGCTGGGTTTGGCGCCGGACAAGGCCGACGCCTTCGCCGAGACGATGAAGACTTTCATGGCCAAGATGCAGCCGATCCCACGTGCCGGCAGTGTCGACGACATCGCCAACGCCGCCGTGTTCCTGGCCTCGGACGAGTCGAGCTTCATCAATGGTCACGATCTGGTGGTCGATGGCGGCGTGGTCGGCGGTCGCCTGTGGACGCCGCACCAGGAGGGCGTGAA
This sequence comes from Reyranella sp., assembly GCA_035296945.1. GTDB lineage: Bacteria > Pseudomonadota > Alphaproteobacteria > Reyranellales > Reyranellaceae > Reyranella. Next base: position 2,911 of record DATGZZ010000818.1, on the reverse strand, counting down.
GGCCATGCGCCAGGCGTTTGGCGTGGACGAAGTCTGAGCACGGCCATGCCGACGCGCGCCCTTGCCTCCGTCCTTGCCTGGTGCCTGTCGCTGGCTATTGCGCCGGCGATGGCCGCGGAGCCAGAGCTCACGCCGTTCGTCGCCGAGGCGTTATGGGCGCCCAATCCAGCCTCCGGCTCGGATGGTCGGCGCCATCTGGTCTACGAGCTGCGTATCGCCAATACAACTGGAAGCGGCCTCGAGCTCAAGAAGGTCGAGGTGCTCGACGAGCCGTCCGGCAAGGTGCTGTTGAGCCTGGACCGCGACGGTCTCGGCAAGCGCTTCTCGATCGGCGGCCGACGCGGCGCGGAAGCGGCGGATCTCGGGGTTGGCCAGTTCGGCGTGCTGTTCCTGCACGTGGCACTCGAACCGGGTGACGCCCAGCCGCGCGCGATCGCGCACCGCATCGCGCTGCGTCTCGCACAGCCCGGGATCGACTTCTCGGCGACGGTTGCCCGCACGCCGGTCGTCGAGCGTCCTCTGGTGGTGCTGGGACCGCCGCTCATCGGCGCAGGCTACGTCGCGGCCGACGGCTGCTGCGATTCGATTCGTCATGTGCGCGCCCTGCTGGCGCTGAACGGTCATTTCACCCTGGCCCAGCGCTTCGCCATCGATTGGGAGCAGATCGATGCGGAGAACCGCGTGGTCAAGGGAGATACCAAGAGCCTGTCGAACTACGTGATCTACGGACGCGAGGCCCTGGCCGTCGCCGACGGCACCGTGGTGTCCTCGCGCAACGACCTGCCGGAGCAGGTGCCGGGTGCGTTGCCCCAGGGCATGACCATCGACCAGGCCGACGGCAACTTCGTCGTGCTCGATATCGGCGGCGGCAGCTACGTGCTCTACGCCCACATGCAGCCCGGCAGCGTGATGGTGAAAGCCGGGGCCAAGGTGAAGCGCGGCGACGTGCTGGGGAAGGTGGGCAATACCGGCAACAGCCAGGCGCCGCATCTTCATCTGCATGTGATGGACGGTCCCTCGCCGCTGCAGTCGAACGGCATTCCCTACGTCTTTGACTCGTTCAAGCTCGTGGCCATCGACAAGGCGGGCACCGCCGATTTCGACAAGGCCGAGGCGACCGGCTCGCCACTCACGCTGACGCCGGTGTCGCCGCCCCAGGTCCTGTCGCGCGTTCTGCCGATGGATCTCACGGTGGTCGAGTTCTCGCGATGAAAGCGCGCGCGCTCGCGATCTTGTTGGCGGGGTGCTGGGCCCTGACGGGGTTGCCCGCGATGGCGGATACGGAGGGCGAGAAGGCCATTCGCGATGCCTTGACCAAGTGGACCGCCGACTTCAACAGCCGCGATGCGACACGTATCTGCGACCTCTTTGCGCCGGACCTGCGCTACGATTTCCGTGGATCTCCCGAACGCGACTACAATGCCATGTGCAGCCTGCTGCATCGGGCACTCAGCGACCAAGCCAAGAAGATCACCTATTCGTTCGACATCAAGGAGATCATCGTTTCGGGCGACATGGCCATCGTAAGGCTGGTGTGGACGTCGAAGGTGTCCCAGGCTGGCTCTTCGCAGGTCATCGAGACCAGGGAGCCCGGACTGGACGTGTTCCGTCGCCAGCCCGACGGCACGTGGCGGATCGCTCGCTATATGGCGTATGAAGCACCGTGATGGAGACGTGATGGGCAAGGAATTCTGGAAATCGGCCTGTCCGCACGATTGCCCCAGCGCCTGCTCGCTGGAAGTCGAGCGCCTGTCGTCGACGCGCATCGGCCGCGTCCGCGGCGCGGCGGCAAACACCTACACCGACGGCGTGGTCTGCGCCAAGGTCGCGCGCTATGCCGAGCGCGTGCACCATCCCGACCGGCTGAAGCAGCCGCTGCAGCGGGTGGGCGAGAAGGGCAAGGGCGAGTTCCGCCCGATCTCGTGGGACGACGCGCTGAACGAAGTGACCGAAGCCTTTACGCGTGCCACGCGACTGCACGGGCCCGAGGCGGTATGGCCCTATCATTCCGGCGGCACGATGGGCGTCGTGCAGCGCTGGGGCCTCGACCGGCTGCGCCATGCCTTCGGCTATTCGCGCCAGAAGACGACGATCTGCGTCACGCCGGCCGAATCGGGCTGGCGCGCCGGAGTCGGCAAGCTTTTGGGACCCGATCCGCGCGAGATGGCGGAGTCCGATCTCATCATCGTATGGGGCGGCAATCCGGTATCCACGCAGGTCAATGCGATGACCCACATCGCCAAGGCCCGCAAGCAACGCGGCGCCAAGCTCGCAGTGGTCGATGTCTATCGCACGCCCACGGTCGAGGCGGCCGACATCGGCCTGGTCCTGCGGCCCGGCACCGACGGCGCGCTGGCGCTCGCCATGATGCACGTGCTCCTGAAGGAGGGCTTCGCCGACCGCGCGTACCTGGCGCGCTACACCGACTTCGGCCCAGACATCGAAGCCCATCTTGCCGACAAGACGCCGGACTGGGCGGCGGCCATCACCGGCCTGGCGGCCGACGAGATCACGGCCTTCGCACGGCTCTATGGCGGCACCGAGCGCAGCTTTCTGCGCGTGGGCTTCGGCTTCACGCGCTCGCGCAACGGCTCGGCCGGCATGCATGCCGTGACCTGCCTGCCGGCGATCACCGGCGCCTGGCAGCATCGCGGCGGCGGCGCCTTCTTCCTCAATCTCGACAACTGGAAGCTCGACACCAAGCTGGCGCACGGTCTCGACCTGATTGATCCCAAGACCCGCATCATCGACCAGTCGCGCATCGGCCCGATCCTGTGTGGTGACAAGGAGGCGCTGGCCGGCGGCCCGCCGGTGATGGCGATGCTGATGCAGAACGCCAACTCGGCCAATGTCGCGCCCGACAGCGCCGCCGTGGCGCGCGGGCTCGGCCGCGAAGACCTGTTCACCTGCG
>DATGZZ010000817.1:0-6146 GCA_035296945.1 Reyranella sp. | reverse complement strand
GGTCTGCTACGTGCTGGCCGGCCTGTTCGGCATCGCCATCGCCACGACCGCCATGCTGGCGCTCGCGGGCATGATCGTGGCGCTCGATGCCTACGGCCCGGTCACCGACAACGCCGGCGGCATCGCCGAGATGGCGGGCCTGCCGAAGGAAGTGCGCAAGAACACCGACGCGCTCGACGCCGTCGGCAACACCACCAAGGCCGTCACCAAGGGCTATGCCATCGCCTCGGCCGGCCTCGGTGCGCTGGTGCTGTTCGCCGCGTACACGTCGGACCTCAACTACTTCATCGCCCAGGGCAAGCTTGGCGTGAAGGCGGTGAGTTTCTCGCTGGAGAACCCCTACGTCGTGGTCGGCCTGCTGATCGGCGGCGGTCTGCCGTACCTGTTCGGCGGCATGTCGATGCTGGCCGTCGGCCGCGCCGCCCAGTCAGTGGTCGAGGAAGTTCGCCGCCAGTTCAAGGAGAAGCCCGGCATCATGGCCGGCACGGAAAAGCCGGACTACGCCCGCGCCGTCGACATGCTCACCAAGGCCGCGATCAAGGAAATGATGATCCCATCGCTGCTGCCGGTGCTGTCGCCGATCGTGCTGTACTTCGTGATCGCGACGATCGCCGGCAAGGCCGACGCCTTCGCCGCGGTCGGCGCCATGCTGCTCGGCGTGATCGTCACCGGCATCTTCGTCGCCATCTCGATGACGGCGGGCGGCGGTGCCTGGGACAACGCCAAGAAGTACATCGAAGAGGGCCATTTCGGCGGCAAGGGCTCTGAGGCCCACAAGGCTGCCGTGACCGGCGACACCGTCGGCGACCCGTACAAGGACACGGCGGGCCCCGCCGTCAACCCGATGATCAAGATCACCAACATCGTGGCCCTGCTGCTGCTCGCCGTGCTCGCGCACTGAGCTGACACCAAGCCCCAAAGAGAAAGCCCCGATCGAAGGACCGGGGCTTTTTTCTTGGCCTCACGGGCGGGATCAGGGGCCGCCGCCTGTCGGCGCGCCCGGATTTGCGCTCTGCCGCGGGCCGCTGAACTTGCCGACGTTGCCCAGGATCTGCTCCAGCACCGTCAGCTCCTTGCCCGAGGTCGGCGTGATGCGCGAGACCATGGTGATGTTCTGGGCGTCCTTGAGGTCGTAGTACTTGATGTTGGCGACGCGGCCCTGCTCGTTGAAGGTGATCTGGATCACGTTCTGCTCGGAGATCCACGGCCGTGACGGCCCCCAGTTCTCCTGCTTCTCGGTGATATAGTACCAGACGTTGGGATTGAAGGTGCCCACAGCCGACGGCGAGCCAACCAGGCGCACGACGTCCTCGCGGCTCTGGCTGCCGACCTCGAGCTTGTCGACGGTGCCCGGGGCGGGGGCGAAGCCCCTGATATCGCCGTATGGATCACAGGCGGCCGACAGCAGGGCAGCGGCGAGGACGAGCGGGACGGTGCGACGCATGGACGGCTTCTTGGGTTCGTCGGAAAGAGGGACCGCAAGATGTCGCGATGGCCTCGTCGGGTCAACCGACCGCTACGGGAGCAAGTCCGTGTTCAAGCGAAAGAACCCCCATGAGGCGTTTGCCGCCGCTCTCTATGTGCGCACGGCCGAGCAGGCGCGTGAGCCCGTGCTGTTCGAGGCCTGCGGCATTCCCGACACGCTCGACGGCCGGTTCGACGCGCTGGCACTCCACGCCGCCCTGGCGATCGACCGCCTGCAGCGCGAGCCGGACGGAGAGGGCCTGGCGCAGGCCTTTTTCGACGCCATGTTCCGCCATCTCGACCTCACCCTGCGCGAGATTGGCGTGCAGGACCTGGGCGTGGGCCGGCGCATCAAGATCATGGCCGAGGGGCTGCACGGCCGGGCCTTGGCCTATCGTGAAGCCCTGGCCGGGGGCGCGGCGCCGCTTGGCGACGTCTTGCGCCGCAACGCCTATGGCGGTAGGTCGCCCGATGACGCCGAAGTCGGACGTCTGGAGGCCCATGTCCGCGACTATGCAGCGCGGTTGGCCAGGACGTCGCGATTGGACCTAACCAAGTAGATTAATAAAATGCCTCAAACTACTGAAACAAATAAAAAATCGGAGATTGAGCGTCTGGTCGACCTCGATCGCATGGGGCCGTCCGGGGCCGCCCTTGAGATCGCGCCCAGCGACAGCGAGCGGGCCGCCCTGGCCAAGCGCTTTGGCTTCCTGGACCTGCCGGCCTTTTCCGCCCGGGTGACTGTCGATCGCCGCATCGGCGGCCAGGTCGTGGTCGAAGGCCGCCTTCGGGGCCGCATCGTGCAGGCCTGCGTGCTTACCCTGGATCCGGTGACGCAGGATCTCGACGACACGTTCCGCATTGTCTTCAAGGCCGATATGGCCGACGACCGCGACCCTGAAAGCGGCGAGGCGGTGCTGAATTCCCAGGCCGACGCCCCCGAGCCCCTGACAGGAAATATGCTCGATGTCGGCGAAATCGTCGCCGAGCAGCTTTCCTTGGCCGCCGATCCCTATCCGCGGCGACCCGGCGCCAAGCTGGAAGACGTCCTGCCAAAGCCCCGCCATGGCGGGCGAAAAGGCCAGCCCGAGCAGCGCCGGCATCCTTTTGCCGGGCTGGCCGCGCTCAGAGACAAACCGCGCCGCGGTCGCTAAATTGTTGCGGCGGTGAGACGTTTTGGCTAGAGAGTGCCGCCTGCCGCGCCTACAGAGCGCGGCCGCAGCTTTTTTGGGGCCAGGCCAGTGGGCCGCGCCCCGTGTTGGAGATCGTCATGGCCGTTCCCAAGAAGAAGGTTTCGAAGTCTCGCCGCAACATGCGCCGGTCCCATCATGGCTTGCCGTCGATGGCCTATCTGGAATGCAAGAACTGCGGTGAGCTGAAGCGCCCGCACACGGTGTGCTCGCACTGCGGCTACTATCGCGAGGACATGCCGGTCCTGGCGGACAGCGCATCGGCCGAGAAGTAGGCTGCAGCACGCTGCCGGCGATGGGCTGGCACCCGACAAGCGGAGCATTGCGGTGAGCGCGGACAAGATCGTTCTGGCGCTCGACGGCATGGGCGGCGATCACGCCCCCGAGGTCGTCGTGAACGGTGCCGACATCGCGCGCGAGCGCTATCCCGGCACGTCGTTCCTGCTGTTCGGCGACCCGGCGCGCCTGAAGCCCCTGGTCGACAAGCGCAAGGGCCTGGCCAAGGCGCTCGAGATCGTGCCGGCCGAGGATGAGGTGCTGGCCGAGGACAAGCCATCCTTTGCGCTGCGCCGGCGCCGCAAGTCGAGCATGTGGCTGGCCGTCGATGCCGCCGCCCAAGGCCGCGCCGACACCGTCGTTTCCGCCGGCAATACCGGCGCGCTGCTGGCGATCTCGATGTTTGCCATGCGCATGGTCCAGGGCGCCCACAGACCTGCGCTCGCCTCGTTCCTGCCGACGGCGCGCGGCGAGACGGTGATGCTCGATCTCGGCGCCAACCTCGAATGCGATGCCGAGAATCTCGCCGAGTTCGGCGTCATGGGCAGCGTCTTCGCCCAGGTCCTGCTCGGTCTCGACAAGCCCAAGGTCGGCCTGCTGAACGTGGGCTCTGAGGAGCTCAAGGGCCACGAGGAGCTGCGCCAGGCCGCGGCTTGGCTGCGCCGTGAAGGCGCGCCGGTCGACTTCCACGGCTTCGTCGAAGGCAACGACATCGGCACAGGCAATATCGACGTCGTGGTGACGGACGGTTTCACGGGAAACGTCGCCCTGAAGACGATCGAGGGCACGGCCAAGCTCTATACCCAGTTCGTGCGCGACGCCTTCCGGACCTCGACCTTCGCCAAGATCGGCTACCTGTTCGCCTCCGGCGCCTGGGTCAAGCTGCGCAAGCGGGTCGATCCGCGCCGCTACAATGGCGGCGTGTTTCTCGGCCTGGACGGCGTGTGCGTGAAGAGCCACGGCGGCACCGACGCGCTGGGCTTTGCCTATGCCATCGGCGTGGCGGTCGATCTGGTTCGCTACGAGTACAAGAACAAGCTCGTCGATGGCCTGGGCAAGCTGCATCAGGTGATTTCGACCGCCGAGGCGCCGACGACGCCGGCGCTGCAGGCAAGCGGAGGGGGCGAGTGATACGGTCCGTCGTTCAGGGGTGCGGTGCCTACCTGCCGGAAAGGGTCGTCAGCAACGACGAACTGGCCAAGAAAGTCGAAACGTCCGACGAGTGGATCCAGCAGCGTACCGGCATCAAGCAGCGCCACATCGCGGCCGAGGGTGAGTTCACCTCGCATCTTGCCATCAAGGCGTCGGAGAGGGCGCTCGCCCATGCCGGCATCAAGGCCTCTGACCTCGACCTGATCGTTCTGGCCACCGCCACGCCCGACGAGACGTTTCCCGCCACCGCGACCCGCGTGCAGGCGGCCCTCGGCATGACCAAGGGAGCGGCCTTCGACGTCCAGGCGGTGTGCGCGGGCTTCGTCTACGGGGTGTCGGTGGCCGACAGCCTGATCAAGAACGGCATGGCCTCGACGGCGCTGGTGATCGGCGCCGAGACCTTCTCGCGTATCCTCGACTGGAACGACCGCGGCACCTGCGTGCTGTTCGGCGACGGCGCCGGCGCCATCGTGCTCAAGGCCGAGGAAGGCAAGGGCAGCTCGGCTGATCGCGGCATCCTCGCCAATGCGCTGCATTCCGACGGCCGCCAGCACGACATCCTCTATGTCGATGGCGGCCCGTCCTCGACCAAGTCGACCGGCTTCCTGCGCATGGAGGGCAAGGAAGTTTTCAAGCACGCCGTGGTCAACATGGCGGCGGTGGTGGGCGAGGTCCTGGACAAGGCCGGGCTCCAAACCAAGGACATCGACTGGCTGGTGCCGCACCAGGCCAACAAGCGCATCATCGACGGCACCGGCCGCAAGCTCGGCCTGCCGCCCGAGCGCGTCGTGGTGACTGTGGATAAACATGCCAACACGTCGGCCGCCTCGATTCCCCTGGCGCTCGACACCGCGGTCAAGGATGGCCGCATCAAGAAGGGGGATTTGCTGCTGCTGGAAGGGATTGGCGGCGGCCTGGCTTGGGGCGCCTCGCTCGTCCGCTGGTAGCAGCCAACAATTGAAACAAACCCGTTGCTGGCGGCCTTGCAACGGAACGGGAACACATGGCGTTACAAGGCCATGCTCTATCCTACTGATATTGACCGGTTTCCAACCTTAGAGTATGGATTAACTGGGGGAAGGAAGGGTACCGGATTGGAAGGCCGGACTATCACGCGTGCCGATCTGAGCGAGTCCGTGTTCCAGGAAGTGGGACTGTCTCGCAACGAATCGAGCGATCTCGTCGAGACGATACTCGCCGAGGTCGTTGAGGCATTGGCGCGTGGCGAATCGGTGAAGATCTCGTCTTTCGGGAGCTTCACGGTCCGCGACAAGGGCCAGCGCGTGGGCCGCAATCCGAAGACGGGGCAGGAAGTTCCAATCCTGCCGCGCCGGGTACTCGTCTTTCGAGCGTCGAACGTCCTGAAATCTCTGATCAATGGGGCGCCCGGCGAGAACAAGGGGTAGTTGGGGCAATGTGGGGGTCTAGTCATGGCCGTATCGCTACAGACCGCAGACCGAAGGGTTGAGAAGTCTGCACAAGCGTTTCGCACCATCAGCGAAGTCGCAACCGAACTCGATGTGCCGCAGCACGTGCTGCGGTTCTGGGAAAGCAAGTTCAGCCAGGTCCGTCCGCTCAAGCGCGGCGGCGGGCGGCGGTACTATCGGCCGGAGGACGTCGACCTCCTGCGCCGCATCCGCACGCTGCTCTACGAAGACGGCTACACCATCAAGGGCGTGCAGCGCCTCTTGAAGGAGGGCCGTGGCCGCTTGCCGGCGCAACGTCTCGACATCGCTGCCGAGAGCGCGCTCGAGAGCCTACGCATCGTGTCGGCTCGCGCCGAGGCGATGGCGGCCGGCTCCAACCGCCAGCCGCTGCCGAGGACAGGCCCGCAGCCGTCGACCACGACGCCCCGCGCGGCCGTGCTCGACCTGCACAAGCGCCGGGAGATCGAATCGGTGCTCGAGGACCTCGAACAGGCCCTCACGCAGCTGCGCACCACCTTGAAGGCCAGCAACTAGTCATCGTCAGGACCGTCGCCGGGGGGCGACGGTCAAGACTTTGGCGCTCGGCCTTCGAGTAACTACCAGATCGGGTGTTCACGCCAAGAAACGGCGACAACCA
>DATGZZ010000816.1:0-3605 GCA_035296945.1 Reyranella sp. | reverse complement strand
CTGTGGCCCTAAAGGCCCCTCGCTACGGTTAGCGCGGAGTAACCTCCGCGCCGGGTGACAGCACATCTCTAGTCCGGTAGCCGGACTCGACACGCCCGCATATCCCAAGGATCGCCATCGGCGAGGAGCTTACCCTCCTCGACCAGGGCAACGAGGCGCGCCAGCAGCATGACGTCGCCGACCTGCATATATGGGTCGCAGTTGTGGGCCATTGTCGATCCGATGACGTAGGCGGAGCTCCGCCAATCCCTTGCTGCCTGTTCGAGGATCGAGGCATCGAAGTGATCGATCGGCGCGGAGGCAAGGCCCGTCGGCGTCACCACGCGAAATGGCGCGTTCTGGCTTCTCAGATGCTGCCACAGGCGGCCGGCGTCGCGGTCCTCCGGTGAGATGGGGCGGGCGGTTTCGAGCTGCGCCACCAGCTGGTTGGTCGGAACCATGCCGACCGCGCCGGCTGGTGGCGTAACCGCCGAAGTGCCGTCAGGCCGGGTGAACGTCCATTGCAGGTCGGTGACGTCGACGACGTCGTAAGGCCGCCCGCCCAGCCGATCTGCCAGCGCCAGGAAGAAGGCGAGCTCGCTGGCGGAGTGGCGTCCGAACCAGACGACTAGCCGCCGGCTGGCCGCGTCGAGGCGAAGCCAGAACGCCTCGAGATCGTCTTCCAGCCTGGCTTCATGGACATGCGCCCACCATGCCGCCCTCTCGCGCGATGTGCCCCAGGCGATTGGGCCGTGGCTCAGGTCGTCGGTGAACGTCAGGACGTCCTGTTGGCGACCGGCCAGGCGGAGCGCTTCCCTCAGGCTTCCGCCCGCCGAATCACCGGGCGCGACGTGCAGCACTTTCATGAATACAACTATACGATGAGCTATCCGCACATCAACCAAATATCGGTTGCATTGTAGTTCCGGTTTACCTTGCCGGAGGACAATGCAAGTCTTGGGTCAACTTTCGGAGGAAGATCGATGCCCGACCTGTTCGAGATCATGGAATCCTGCCGCGCCATGCGGCGCCTCAAGCCCGATCCGGTGCCCGACGAGCTGATAGCCAAGATCCTGCGCGCCGGCATCTATGCACCCAACGGCGGTAACACCCAGAAGTGGCGCTTTCTCGTGGTCAAGGATCCCAAGATCAAGAAGGCTGTGCAGGTCATCTACAAGAAGGCTTACGACGAGGTGATCGGCCCGCGCTACAGTTCGAGCGAGCCGCCGCCGGGCAGCGATAAGGAAAAGTATCGCCGCCAGCACGCCGCCGTGGAGTACCTCACGGAGCACTACCATGAGGCGCCGGTCTGGATCGTGGCCTGCCTGGAAGACGGCCCGACTCCGAATCGCATGGCTGGCTCGTCGATCTATCCTGCGGTGCAGAACATGGTGCTGGCGACGCGCGCGCTCGGCCTCGGCACGACGCTGACGACGCGGCACATGCTGTTCGAGAAGGAGGCCGATGCAGCCCTCGGCCTGCCACCCGGCGTGCACTCCTATGCCATCCTTCCCATCGGCTATCCGATGGGCAAGTTTGGCCCGGTCGGGCGCGGCTCGATGAAGGAATTCGTCTACCAGGACAAGTGGGGCCAGCCCTACGCGGCGGTGGCCTGAATGCGGCATGAGACCGGGCAACCCGATTACCTCACCCTGAGGAGCGCCTGCAGGGCGCGTCTCGAAGGGTGGGCAACATCAAGACTGCGGCCCACCCTTCGAGACGCATCGCTGCGCGATGCTCCTCAGGGTGAGGAGGGTACTGGAACCGCTAACCTTATGACGCGCCACTGGAGTGGCGCGCCCCCAGCGAGGGGCTGAATCGGGAGAACAACCATGACCGCGACCTATCAAGTCCTCGTCGACGACATGAAGGCGCTGGGCATCGCGCAGGTGTTCGGCCTGATGAGCGACGACACTGCCGTCTTTGCCACGGCGCTCGACAGTTCCGGCATCCGCTTCTACGGCGCGCGGCACGAGAACAACGCCATCGCCATGGCCGAAGGCTATTCCTACGGCACCGGCGGCCTCGGTGTGGCGGTGATCGGACGCGGCCCCGCCACGGCGAACGGATTGCACGCCACGACCTATGCCAGCCGCTCGGGCTCGCGCGTGCTCATCATCTTCGGTGAGCAGGCGGCGTCCTCGGGCGCCGTCAACACCCTCGGTCCGGACTACAAGGGCTTCAATTCCACCGGCGTGCTGGGCGCCGCCGGCATCCGCACCTTCGTGGCGACGAGCCCCGAGACCGCCCGCGGGGCGCTCGCGGACGCCGCCAACGCAGCCCTTCAGGGCGGGGCAGTGGCCCTGCTGCTGCCGGTCAATGTCCAGCTCGCCGAGCTCGACCTCGCCAAGGCAGCCCCGCCACCGGCCCTCGCGGCGCCACGGCCGCCGGCGCCGCCGCGCGCCCAGGCCATCGAGGCGGCGGCCGCACTGCTGCGCCAGAGCCGCAAGCCGGTGATCCTGGCCGGCCTCGGCGCCCATCGCGCTGTCGCCAAGGCCGAGATCGAGCAGCTGGCCGATCGCATTGGCGCGCTCCTCGCGACCACGGCGCGCGGCAAGGACATGTTCCGCGGCCATCCGGCCAATCTCGGCATTGTCGGCTCGTTCTCGCATTCGGCCGCCCGGCGCATGATCGACCAGGCCGACTGCGTGGTGGTGTTCGGCGCCGGCCTCAATCTCCTCACCATGAGCTTCGGGCATTCCCTGCCCAAGGTGCCGCTCATCCAGGTCGATGCCGACCGCAGCCATATCGGCCGCTGGCATCCGGCCGACGTCGCCGTGGTCGGCGACGCGCGGCTCGCGGCGCAGGCCCTGCTGGAAGCGCTGCCGCCCGGCTCGAACGCCGACCGGCCCTTCCGTTCGGACGAGACGCTGCGCTTCCTCCGCGATTTCGACATCGCGCGCGACTTCGAGCCGGCGAACACTGCCCGCACCGTCGACCCGCGCGCGCTCGGCGCGGCGCTAGAGAAGCTGCTGCCGGCGCGGCGCAATCTCGTCTACGACGCCGGCAACTTCCTGGGAATCGTGCCCTACCTTTCCGTGCCGGGACCGGGCCACTTCAAGCTGACCAGCGACTTCGCCTCGATCGGCATGGGCTTCGGCACGGCGCTGGGCGTGGCCAAGGCGCGGCCCGACGAGACCACCGTGCTCGTGGTCGGCGACGGCGGCTTCCTGATGACCCTGGGCGAGCTGGAGACGGCGGTGCGTGAGGACCTGCCGCTGGTCATCATCGTCATGAACGATTGCGCCTATGGCGCGGAGCTGCATTTCCTGAAGATGCGCGAGTTGCCGGTGGCGAAGTCGGTATTCCCCGACGTCGACTATGCACCCATCGCCGAGGCCTTCGGCTTCCAGGCAGCGACCATTCGCAAATTGGATGACCTGAAGAAGGTGGCGCCGCTATTGGCGAAACCCGAGGGCCCGGTGCTCCTCGACTGCAAGCTGAACGCCGCCGTCGCCGCGCCGTTCATGAGCGAGTTCCACGAATTCGAGACACGGAAGCACTCATAGGACCGCGGGCCTCCAGGCCCGCTCATGATCTTCCGGCCCGCGAGCCTCCGGCTCGCTCATGATAGCACTGGATCGACCGCAGCGGCATCGCGCACCGGCCGATGCCGACGCCCTTCA
>DATGZZ010000815.1:0-2959 GCA_035296945.1 Reyranella sp. | reverse complement strand
TCGGCCAGCACGCCGCCGCGGGCGAGCACGGTTATCCAGTTCGACAAGGAGGCGACGACCGAGAGGTTGTGCTCGACCATCAGGATGGTTCGGTTCGCCGAAACGCGGCGGATCAGCTCCGAGATGCGCTCGACATCCTCGTGGCCCATGCCGGCCATGGGCTCGTCGAGCAGCATCATCTCGGGATCGAGCGCCAAGGTGGTGGCGATCTCCAGCGCCCGCTTGCGCCCATAGGGCAGGTCGACGGCCTGCTGCTCGGCGAACGCCGCGAGACCCACGGCCGTCACCAGCTCCAGGGCGCGGCTGTCGAGCTGGTTCAGCACGCGCTCGCTCTGCCAGAAGAAGAAGGAGTTGCCGAGCTTGCGCTGCAGAGCGACACGGACATTCTCGCGCACCGAAAGATGCGGGAAGACCGCCGAGATCTGGAACGAGCGCGCGAGCCCCATGCGCGCGATCGCCGCAGGCGAGCTGCCGGTGATGTTGCGGCCCTTGAAGTGAATCTGGCCCGCCGTCGGCGTCAGGAAGTGCGTGAGCAGGTTGAAGAACGTCGTCTTGCCCGCGCCATTCGGCCCGATCAGGGCATGAATGGTGTGGCGCCGGACGCTGAGATCGACGTTCTTGACCGCGACGAAGCCCTTGAACTCCTTCGTCAGCCCTTCCGCCTTGAGAATTACTTCTTCTTCGGCCATCCGCCCCCCTTGCGGTGTGGCGAATTAATCGAAGCTTGGCGCCGCTGTCCAGCACTGGCGCTCTGCCTGCGCGGCCGCTAGATATTTCGGTGCGTTGTGGGGAGTAATCGTTTGGGAGGATTGGCACATGAGAGTTGGTAAATCTGTTCGCCGTGTCGGCGGGGCTGTGGCCGTCGCCGGTCTGGCCGCCTTGGGCCTGGTGGCCCTGGCGCAAGCGCAGGCGCCGACACCGCTCAAGATCGGCATCACCGAAGGATTCTCCGGTGTCTACGCCGATCTCAACCTCGGCGAGGTCGAGGCCGCCCAGATGGCGATCGACGATTTCGGCGGCAAGGTGCTCGGCCGCCCGATCGAGCTCTTGTGGGCCGACCATCAGACCAAGCCCGACATCGGCGCCCAGATCGCGCGGCGCTGGTACGACGTCGACGGCGTGAAGATGATCACCGGCATCGGCACCTCGTCGGTGGCCCTCGCGGTGCGGAAGATTGCCCAGGAAAAGGGCATGATCGACATCAACACCGGCGCGGCGTCGGCCGACCTCACCGGTCCGGCCTGCTCGGAGACCGGCGCGCACTGGGTCTACGACACCTATGCGCTCGCCAAGGTGACGGGCGGCGCCATCGTCAAGGGCGGCGGCGACTCCTGGTACTTCCTCACGGCAGACTACGCCTTCGGCCATGCGCTGGAGCGCGACGTGACCGCCGTGGTGACGGCGTCGGGCGGCAAGGTGCTGGGCGGCGTCCGCCATCCGCTCAGCACGCAGGACTTCTCGTCCTTCCTGCTGCAGGCCCAGGCCTCCAAGGCCAAGATCATCGGTCTGGCCAATGCCGGCCAGGACACGATCAACTCGATCAAGCAGGCCGGCGAGTTCGGCATCGTCAAGGGCGGCCAGCGGCTGGCCGGCCTTCTGGTCTTCTCGACCGACGTGAATTCGCTCACCCTGCCGGTGGCGCAGGGCCTGGTGCTGACTGAGGCGTTCTACTGGGACCAGAACGACGAGACCCGCGCCTGGACCAAGCGCTTCCGCGCCAAGCGCGACAAGATCCCGAGCATGCTGACGGCCGGCGCCTACAGCTCGGTCAACCACTACCTCAAGGCCGTGCAGGCCGCCGGCACCGACGACGCCAAGGCGGTGATGGCCAAGATGCGCGAGATCCCGGTCAACGACGTCATGACCAAGAACGGCAAGCTGCGCGAGGACGGCCGCCTGATCCGCGACATGTACCTGTTCCAGGTGAAGTCGCCGCAGGAGTCCAAGAGCAAGGACGACATCTACAAGCTGCTGGCCACCGTGCCGGGCGATGAGGCCTATCGTCCGCTCAAGGACGGGAAGTGCCCGTATATCAAGTGATTGATTTGGTCCATCGACCAGGGAAAGGGCGCCGTCGGCGCCCTTTTTCATTTTTGCCGGCGCCGCGCCGCTTTCATCACTCATACAATCCGCCGACTTGCCGACGCCGTGGCCCGATGCGACGGCCTGGCGCACAGCGTCTTCGGATGTCTTGTCGCGCTGATACAGTCCCTCCCCGAGCTTCTGCAGTACGTCCGTTGCCACGGCTCGGGACCGCTCTGGTCTGCAAGCGCCGTGCCCGCCCGCCCCCACGGGAAGGCAAACATGACGTACCCAAGGGGATCGAAGCGGAGGCGGCCGATGGTCTGCGTAAGCCGCTGCGGCGCTTCAATCACCGTCATGATGACGTACGCTCTCGCCTGCGGCGTCCAGCAAGGCGAGGTCGTCAACAGTGTTGGAGGGCGGATCGTTGCGTTCGTCGCGCCACGTCTGACGGCGGCGGTTGCGAAGCCAGAAGATGCCGGCCTGCACATTCGCGGGATAGTGGATCGTGCTGGTCACTGCCTTGAGTTCGCCGGCTACGATGACCGTACGCTCGACGGTGCGGTCGTAGCCGATCGCCCGGCCATACATGGCCCGTGCCACGCGCGCGTCCGCGGCCACGCGCCCGCTGTGCACGGCATCGCCGAAGTCGGTGCGCTCGGCGATCCATCGGTCGATGGTCCTTGGCGATACGTCCAAAAACTGAGCGAGTTCGTCGTTTGTCGCGCCAAGCAGGCAGTAGTTGTGTGCCTGCTCGCACATGTCGGGACGGAAATCAATGGGGCGGCCTGGTCCGGTCATAAGGCCGAATATAACTGAAGTGCAGGACCGAATCAAGGACTCAATAACTGTAGTTGGTCATCAGTCGAGAAGCTGTTGCTTCGAATTTTGGCGCTCAAGAAGGTACTATTAATCGCAGTCGCTTTTCCAAATTCAC
>DATGZZ010000814.1:0-3267 GCA_035296945.1 Reyranella sp. | reverse complement strand
GATGCCGAGCCATACCAGGTAGAGGGCGCCCGCCAGCTTGAGGATGGTGAAGGCCTCGGCGCTTGCCAGGATCAGCGCCGAGACGCCAATGGCGCCCGCCGCGACATGGACCAGCCCGCCGACACCCGTGCCGAGGCTCGACGCCAGGCCGACTCCGCGGCCATCGGCCAACGTGCGCGCGGCGACATAGAAGATGCCGGGCCCCGGCGACACGGCGATGAGCGACGCTGCGGCCAGGAAAAGCAGGAAGCTCATCAGGCCAATGGCTAAGCCAGCGGATCCGGCTCGCCCGGCGGCAAGGGCATCTCGAAGACGTTGAGCGTCATCGACACCAGCATGTAGTAGCCGCACACGCCCACCAGATCGACCACGCCCTGCTCGCCGAAGGCGTCGACGGCGCGCTTGTAGTTGGGCGCCGACACACGGTTGGTCTCGAGATATTCGGTGACGAAGTCGTAGACGATCTTCTCGACGTCGCGGGTGAAGGGCGGCGACTGGCGGGTGCGCACCGCCTCGACGATCGCCGGCGACAATCCGGCTTCCTTGGCGAGGCGTGCATGGGCGTAGAACTCGTACTGCGCCTTGAAGTGCCGGCCGACCAGGCAGATCGCGAGCTCGGAGAGGTCCTTGGGCAGCGAGTTGTTGAAGCGGCAGTACTCGCCGAGCTTCTGGGCGCGGTCGGCGAGGTGCGGGCTCCTGAGCCACGGATCGAACGGTCCGCGCAGGCCGCCGCGCGGCCCGGCGACGATGGCGTCGGCCACCTTCTTCTGTTCGGGCGTTAGCTTGTTCAAGTCGAGCGGAGCCAGACGCGGCATTACCAATTCCTCCGGTACTGATGACTGTCACCCCGAGCGAAGCGAGGGGCCTTTCGGTTCAGGAAGGTCCCTCGCTGCGCTCGGGATGACGGCGGGGTTAAAGCGGGCAGCCGGCGTCGCCGGTCAGGCTCTTGTCGGCGCTGTCGAAGATGCGGTTGATGATGGCATCGCCCGCATTCTGTGCCTTGTCGGCCTGGGTGGCGCACGATCCGCTTGCCGCCCACAGCACCTTGCCGCCGTCCGTCGCGTAGAGCGTGAGCGTGATGCGCAAGGTCGGCACGCTGGTCGGCGCCCCGAGCCCGTCGCGCCGGCGGATCGTGTTACTGGGCAGGTCCATGCGCGGGTTGGAGCCGGGCGCGGCGTAGGAGGGCTGGCCGCCCTGCGTGCCGTACTCGCCGCGGCCGCTGTCGGTGAAGTCGAAGTAGCTCACGTCCATCCGCATGACGTTGCCGCCGGAGAATCCGACCTCGTTGCCGCGCTTGGACAGGCGCACCATCACCTGGCGGCGCAGCTCGCGCGACAGGTGGGTGTCGGAGGTGAGCTGGACGGCGATCTTGGCCTTGGGGATCGTCTGGTAGGCCTTGACCTCCATCTCGCCGATCTTGGGGCCGGCCGGCACGCCGTAGCCCTGCGCCGAGGCCCCAATAGGCAGGGTGAGGGTCGCGGCGGCGATGAGCCCCAGCGCCGCGGCAAGAACCACAATATGCATGCGCCGCCTCCTAGGCTGCGAGCCGGCGCCAGCCCGGCTCATCGCGGTCGAGCAGGCGCTTCAGCGATTCGAAGTGCAGCACGGCCTGCTGGGATTCGCCCGCGATCTGGTTGGCCGTGTGCTCGGCGAGCTTGGCCTCGATGTTGTGCAGCGGGCGGCCGGTCTGCATGGCCAGCACCTGCACCATGGCGGCGCGCTCGAGGTAGTAGAGGTCGTCGTAGGTCTGCGCCACGGTCGGGCCGCTCACGATCACGCCATGGTTGCGCAGGAACAGGATGTCCTTGCCGGCCATGGCACCGCACATGCGGTCGCCTTCCTCGTTGCTGAGCGCCACGCCGGCATATTCGTCGTCGTAGGCGATGCGGTTCCAGTAGCGGAAGGCGTTCTGGGTGCACATCTCGATGCGGCCGTCGCGGATCGAGGTCAGCGCCGTGGCATAGGGCATGTGGGTGTGCAGCACGACCTTGGCGCGCGGGTTGCCGGCATGGATGCGGGCGTGGATGAAGAAGGCGGTCGCCTCGACCTGGTACTTGCCTTCGACGATGTTGCCCGCGCCGTCGGCGATCACCAGGTCGGAGGGCGTAATCTCCGACCAGTGCAGGCCCTGCGGATTGACCAGGAACAGGTCCTCGCGGCCGGGCACGGTCATGCTGAAGTGATTGCACACGCCTTCGTTCAGGCCGTGCCGCGCGGCGGCCCGAAGGGCGGTCGTAAGGTCGATCCGTGCCTGGGTCACGGGGTCGTTGGCCAGCATCAAGAGGTCTCCATTTGCCGAAGCACGTAACGAATGGCGATGATGCTGCCAAGGCCGCCGCGCGGCCAAGCGAAATCGAGAGCCGGGGTCGATCGATGGACGTCCTGTTTCGCTCGCCGTTGGGGGCGCTGCTGGCCAAGCCGTGGGTCGACCAGGCCGGCCTGTTTGGCCTCAAGCGCTGGTATTTCCCGCTGTCGCGCCTGTGGGCGGCGGCCAATGCTGCCGGCAACGACACCGCCCGCTTTCGCAGCGAGATCGGCGGGCCGGTCGCCGCCTGGCCGGAGCCGTATCTGCGTTCGGTGCTGGCGCGCAACGCCGGCCGCAAGGCAGCGGCGGAGGCGGCGCAATCCGCGTGGGAGACGTCGCTGTTCGGCGATGCGCCGGACGACGACGACCTGCTGCTGGACCGCCGGCGACGCGCCGCCGCCACTCGCCATCTGGCGACGCGCGCTTCGTTTTACCCGCTGCTGTTTCCGACCCGGCCGCCGTCGGCGCGCTGGGAGATCGACCCGCCGGTCGATGTCGAGCGCGATCTCGGGCCGGCGATCGCCCGGCCCGACAGCCTCTACGATGCTGCCGTCGACGCCGGCACCGTCGCCGTTTCGCGGCCGGTGATGAGAGATGGTTTGCGCGAGTACTGGCTGCGCGCGCCAACGCCCGTTCCGCGGTTGCGTCAGCGGCCAGGCAGTGAAGTCCTTTACGCGCGCGTGATCGAGCCTGCCAAACCGGGGCCGTGTCCGACCCTGATCTTCGGCAGCGGCCTTTGCCTGGAGTTCGAGTTGCTGGCGGTCGCGCGCGGCCCGAGTGCGCGGCTGGCCGACCTCGGCTGGCGCGTGGTCGAACCGATCTCGCCCTATCATGGCCTGCGCGCCATGCCAGGCCGCTATGGCGGCGAGCCGTTCTTTGCCGCCGGTCCGACCAGCTCGATCGATCTCATCGCAGGCCAGGCGATCGAATCGGCGCTGCTGATCGCCTGGTGCCGCCAGCGC
>DATGZZ010000813.1:0-7609 GCA_035296945.1 Reyranella sp. | reverse complement strand
GTGCAGGCGATCACCAAGGTGCTCGAGGAGAGCTATGATTGCCTGGTGTTCCACGCCACCGGCACGGGCGGCCAGTCGATGGAGAAGCTGGTCGAGTCGGGCCTTCTGGCCGGCGTGATCGACGCCACCACCACGGAGATCGCCGACGTGGTCGGCGGCGGCCTGCTGTCGGCCGGGCCAGGCCGGCTCGATGCCATCATCAGGAGCCGCATCCCCTATGTCGGCTCCTGCGGTGCGCTCGACATGATCAACTTTTGGGCGATGGACACGGTGCCGGCGCGCTTTCGCGATCGCAAGCTGCACATCCACAACCCCAACGTCACGCTGATGCGCACCACGGCCGACGAATGCCGCCGCATCGGCGACTTCCTGGTCGACAAGCTCAATCGCATGCAGGGGCCGGTGCGCTTCCTGATCCCGCAGGGCGGCGTCTCTATGCTCGATGCGCCCGGCAAGCCGTTCTGGGATCCGGCGGTCGACAAGGTGCTGTTCGACGTGCTGACGGCGGGCTTCCGCCCCGGCACCGACCGCAAGCTGATCGTCTTGCCGCACAACATCAACGACCAGGCCTTCATCGACGCCCTGGTCCAGAACTTCAACGACATCGCCGGCACGCGGCTCGCGCGCGCCGCGGCAGCACGGTAACGCCATGGCCCGCATTCCCCGCAAGGACATCCTCGACCGGCTGCACGGCATGATCGACCGCGGCGAGCCGATCATCGGCGGCGGCGCCGGCACCGGCCTCTCGGCCAAGTGCGAGGAGGCGGGCGGCATCGACCTGATCGTGATCTACAATTCCGGCCGCTACCGCATGGCCGGCCGCGGCTCGCTGGCGGGCCTTCTGGCGTACGGCAACGCCAACGACGTCGTGCTGGAAATGGCGCGCGAGGTGCTGCCGGTGGTCAAGAAGACGCCGGTGCTGGCGGGCGTCAACGGCACCGACCCGTTCCTGATCCTCGACGATTTCCTGCATCGCCTGCGGGAGCTGGGCTTCTCCGGCGTGCAGAACTTCCCGACGGTCGGGATCATCGACGGCCAGTTCCGCCAGAACCTGGAAGAGACCGGCATGGGTTTTAGCCACGAGGTCGACATGATCCATGCCGCCCACGAGCACGACCTCCTGACCACGCCCTACGTGTTCAACGAGCGCGAGGCCATCGCCATGGCCGAGGCCGGCGCCGACATCATCGTCTGCCACATGGGCCTGACGACGGGCGGCAGCATCGGGGCGGCGACCGGTGTCAAGCTCGCCGACTGCCCGCCGCTCATCAACGCCTGGTCGGCGGCGGCGCGCCAGGTCGACAAGGACATCATCGTGCTGTGCCACGGCGGGCCGATCGCCACGCCGGAGGATGCGAAGTTCATCCTGGCCCAGTGCCCGCAATGCAATGGCTTCTACGGAGCCTCGAGCATGGAGCGCCTGCCGACCGAGCAGGCGCTCGTCGAAACCACACGTCAATTCAAGAAGATTCGAAGATAGGCGGGAGGACCCCATGAGCGGAGCCCAATTCGGCACCTTTATCCTAGGACTGGTCGTCGCAGCCATCGTCGTGGCGATCATCGTCTGGCTGTTCAACTGGCTGTACCTGCGCTCCTCCAAGGAGCGCGCCTTCGTGCGCACCGGCCTCGCCGGTCAGAAGGTGGTGATGAACGGTGGCGCCTTCGTGCTGCCCATCGTGCACGAGGTCATCCCGGTCAACATGAATACGCTCAGGCTGGAAGTCTCGCGCGGCCGCGACAAGGCGCTGATCACGCGCGATCGCATGCGCGTCGACGTGCTGAGCGAGTTCTATGTCCGCGTCCAGGCCTCGGACGATGCCATCGCTGCGGCCGCCCAGACGCTCGGCCAGCGCACCATGCAGCCGGATGCCCTGCGCGAGCTGATCGAGGGCAAGTTCGTCGACGCACTGCGCACCGTGGCGGCCGAGATGACGATGGAGGAGATGCATGAGAAGCGCGGCGAATATGTGCGGCGCGTGCGCACGGTGGTCGCGGCCGACCTGCTGCAGAACGGCCTCGAGCTCGAGACGGTGTCGTTGACCCAGCTCGACCAGACGGCCATGGAATATTTCAATCCGTCCAACGCCTTCGACGCCGAGGGCCTGACGCGGCTCACCGAGCAGATCGAGCGGCGCAAGAAGATCCGCAACGACATCGAACAGGACACGATGATCGAGATCCGCAACAAGAATCTCGATACCGAGCGGCAGTCGCTGGAGATCGACCGCGCACTGGAGCATGCGCGGCTGGCCCAGGAGCAGGATCTCGAGACCCAGCGCGCGGCCCAGCGGGCCGAGATTGCCCGCGAGCGCGCCGACAAGGACCAGGACGCCGAGCGGGCGCAGATCTCGTCGCGCCAGTCGATCGAGCAGGCGCGCATCGCCTCGGAGCGGGCGGTCGAGGAACAGCGCATCGCCAAGGAGCGCGAGGTCGAGGAGCTCGAGATCGCCCGCCGCAAGGCGATCGAGCTCGCCGAGCAGGAGCGGGCGGTCGCCGTCGCCGAGCAGTCGCGCGCGCAGTCGGTGGCGCAGGCGGAGGCCGACAAGGCCCGCGCGCTCGCGGTGACGGCGGAGGAGCAGGTCTTCACCGCCCGCGAGACCGAGATGGCGCAGCGCCGCAAGAGCGTCGAGCTGATCGTGGCCCAGCAGGAGGCCGAACGCGACGCGTTGCGGCTCACCGTCGCCGCCGGGGCCGAGAAGGCGGCGGCTGCCGATCGCGGTGCGGCGGTACGCGCCGAAGCCGAGGCGGAAGCCGATGCCGACAAGATCAGGTCCCTGGCAACCCGCATCCGGCTCGAAGTCGACGCCGAGGGCACGCGGCTGATGAACGAGGCGCAGAACATGCTGACCCCCGACGCCCGCCTGTCGGCCATGCGCATGAAGCTCATCGACAAGCTCGAGGCCATCATCCGCGAATCGGTGAAGCCGATGGAGCGCATCGAGGGCATCAAGATCCTCCATGTCGACGGGCTGGGCGGCGGTGGCGGCGGTTCCGGTGGCCGGGTCGACAGCGGCGACGTCGGCGGCGGCCTGGCCGACAGCGTCGTCAATTCGGCCCTGCGCTTCCGCGCCCAGGCGCCGCTGATCGACCAGCTCCTGCGCGAGATCGGCGTCCAGGGCGGCGATGTCGGCCGCGTGGCGCAGGGCCTGCTCGATCGCACCCAGGGATCGAGCGGCCCGCCCGTGCCGGCGCGCACGCCGGGGGAGTAGAGAATCAAGCTCCTCTCCCCCGCTAGGGGGAGAGGTTGGGTGAGGGGGCAGTACGAGCTTTCGAAGCCCCCTCACCTAGCCTCTCCCCCTAGCGGGGGAGAGGAACGTGACTTGTGGGAGGACGTAACCGTTGATCAAAGTCTATGCGTCCACCGTCATCGATGCGCCGGCCGATGCGGTGTGGGCGCGCATCCGCGACTTCAATGGGCTGCCGGCCTGGACGCCGTTCGTCGCCGAATCGCGCATCGAGGGCGGCCAGCCGTCCGACCGCATCGGCTGCGTGCGCAATTTCCGGCTGAAGGACGGCGGGCTGATCCGCGAGCAGCTTCTCACCCTGTCGGACTACGACTACCAGTGCTCCTACTCGATCCTCGAAAGCCCGATGGGCGTCGACAACTACGTCGCCACGCTCAAGCTCACGCCGGTGACCGACGGCAACCGCACCTTCGCCGAATGGTGGGCCGAATTCGACTGCGCCCCCGACCGCGAGGGCCAGCTCTCGCGCGACATCGGCCAGGGCGTCTTCCAGGCCGCCTTCGATTCCCTGAAGACACTGGTGCGGCGTTGATCATTGCTGGGAGCGCGCCACTCCGTGGCGCATCTTCGTCTTCCGGAGCGCGGGCCTCTGGCCCGCATCATGATCATGAGCGGGTCGGAGGCCCGCGCTCCCATGAGCGCCACGGAGTGGCGCGCTCCCAGCAATGATTCGGGTCACCCGGTCAGCCATCATCGACGCGCCGATCGAGCGTGTCTGGGCGATCCTGCGCGACTTCAACAGCCACACCGCCTGGCACCCGGTCGTGGCCGAATCGGCCATCGAGAACGACGAGCCGTCCGACCAGGTCGGCTGCGTGCGCAACTTCACCCTCAAGGACGGCAACCACATCCGCGAGCAGCTTCTCGCGCTCTCCGACAACGACTACATCTCGACCTACTGCATCCTCGACGCCACGCTGCCGATGCAGCGCTACGTCGCCACCGTCCAGCTGAAGCGCGTGACCGACGGCGATCGCACCTTCTGGCACTGGCAGTCGACCTTCGACACGCCGCGCGGCCGCGAGCAGGAGCTCGCCGACCTTGTCGGCAAAGGCGTCTATGAGGGCGGCTTCGAAGGCCTGCGCGCCTTCCTGCGCCGCCGGCCCGGCGCGCCGGCCATCGGCGCCGCTGCTCGGTCTGCTGTCGGCGAAACGATGACGACCCAGGGCATGGTCGCGAGCCGCTTCGGCGGGCCGGACGTGCTCGAAGCGAGATCGCTTCAGGCGCCGCCGCCAGGGCCGGGCGAGGTCCGCATTCGGCACGGCGCGATCGGCGTCAATTACATCGATGTCTATGTGCGCAAGGGCGAGTACCGGCTGATCGAGCCGCCGGCGCCGATCGGCATGGAAGCGGCCGGCGTGGTCCTCGATGTCGGCGACGGCGTCGCCCATCTGCTGCCGGGCGACCGCGTCGCTTACGCCTGCGCGCCGCCCGGCGCCTATGTTGGGGTGCGCACTCTTCCGGCGAACCAGGTCGTGGTGTTGCCGGACGAGGTCGACGAGGAGACGGCGGCGGCGCTGATGCTCAAGGGCATGACGGCCGAGTACCTCCTGCATCGCACGCATCGTGTGCGATCGGGCGAGACCGTTCTTGTCCACGCAGCGGCCGGCGGCGTCGGATTGCTGTTGTGCCAATGGGCAAAGGCGCTCGGCGCCCGGGTGATCGGCACCGTTTCCACCGACGCCAAGGCGCGCGCCGCGCGTGCCGCGGGCTGCGACGCCGTCATCGTCGGCCGCGACTACCGCTTCGCCGCTTCGGTGCACGACGCTACGGCCGGCCGCGGCGCCGACGTGATCTACGACGGTCTCGGCCAAGCCGCAGCGCGCGAAAATCTCGACGCCCTCGCGATGTGCGGCCACTGGGTCAGCTACGGGCAGGCGAGCGGGCCAGTCGATCGCCTGGCGGTCGACAGCCTCCACCAGAAATCCGCGACCTTCTCGAGCCCCGTCCTGTTCCATTACACCGCCGAGCGGCCGATGCTGGCCGAGATCGCCCAGCGCACCTTCGAGGCACTGCGCCAAGGCACCATCCGTCTCGACATCCAGCATCGCTATCCGCTCAGCGCCGCCGTCCAGGCCCATCGTGACCTCGAAGGTCGGGGCACGATCGGCCCCCTGATCCTGTTGCCCTAGTCCAAGGCCTTCTATTCGATGACCTCGTCGGCGCCGGACAGCAGATGCGCCGGCACGGTGAGCCCGAGCACCTTGGCCGAGCGGGCATTGATCAGGCACTCGACTTTGGTCACCTGCTGCACGGGCAGGTCGCCGGGCTTCTCTCCCTTAAGTACGCGTCCGACATAGATGCCGGCCTGGCGATGGGAGTCGGCCACGCTGCCGCCGTAGCTGATGAGCCCGCCAGCGCGCGCGAACTCGGGTGACTGATGAGCGGTCGGCACGGCGTATTTCACGGCCAGCGCCGCCATCTGCAGCGGCCGATTGAACAACGTGTCGTTGGCGATCGTCAGCATGTCGGCCTGCTTGGCCGCCACCGCGGCGAACGCCGGTGCGAAGTCTTCCTCCCGGCTGGCGCTGAGCACGCGAAGCTGCAATCCGAGCGCGTTCGCTGCCGCTGTCATGCTGCTCGTGGTTGCTTCGGCGTTGCGCGGATTGGTCGGGTTGATCAGCAGCGCCGCGCTTTTGGCCGACGGGACGATCTCGCGCAACAGCTGCAGGCGTTTGGGGCCTACCTCCGCGTTGAGCGACGTGACGCCGGTGACGTTGCCGCCCGGGCGGTTGAGGTTGGCGACCAGGCCTACAGCGACCGGGTCCGCGCCGGTCTCGAAGACGATGGGGATGGTTCGGGTGGCGGCCTTGGCGGCGAGCGAGGCGGCCAGGCTGCCCGGCGTGGCGATCACGCGCGGCCCGCGCGCCACGAGTTCGGCGGCCAGCGAGGCCAAGCGGTCGTTCCTGCCCTGTGCCCAGGCATAGTCAATGACGACTGTGCGATCCTCCTCGAAGCCCAGCGAGGCGAGTCCCGAGCGGAAGGCCGCGAGTCTCGTGGCGAAGACATCCGGCGTCTCGGCGCCGAGATAGCCCACGGTGGGCATCGCCCCCTGGGCGCGCACCAGCGCAGGAGACAGCATCGCGCCAGCCGTGGCGAGAAGGCGGCGCCGTCTCACGTCGTCAAATCGCCTGGCGACCGCGGCGCTTGTTGATCTCGCTTTGTCATGCCGGTCCGGGTCTCCCACGCCCTGTCAGGTCGAGTCTTGTCATGCACGATCGCCCGGCTCAACAAGTTCCTCTGGCCGGCCGGCGGCGATCGGCGCTCTACTGCGGCGTCGAATGCGCCCACCGCTGCTTCCCAGACTCCTCGTGCCGCGCCTGCCGTTCTTCTACGGCTGGATCGTGCTGGCCTGCATCTGCCTGGCTGGCTTCGCGCGCCAGGGACCGGCGGTCGCCACCCTGTCGGTCTTCGTCGTGCCCATGACCGACGCCTTCGGCTGGTCGCGCACCGAGATGGCCGGCGCGGTGTCGCTGGGCGGCGTGCTGGCGGCGTTCGTCTCGCCGCTGATCGGCCCGGTGCTCGACCGGCGCGGCGCGCGCCTGATCCTCTGCCTCGCCGTGCTCGGCACCGGGCTTGCCATCATGGCGCTGTCGCTCGTGGAGTCGCTGCTGGCGTTCTATCTGCTGTTCGTCTTCGCCCGCATGGTCTGGGCCGGGCCGTACGACCTCGGCCTCTACGGCGCGCTCAACAACTGGTTCGTCGCACGGCGGGCGCGCGCGACCTCGATCGCGACCTTGGCGCAGATGTCGGGCTTGGTGGTCTTGCCGATCATCGCCCAGCTCGCCATGCAGGACGGCGACTGGCGTGACGGCTGGGTGGCGATCGGCATCACCGCACTGGCCGTGGGCTTCCTGCCGGTCTGGCTGTTCCTGGTGCGACGCCCCGAGGATGTCGGGCTGGTGCCCGACCGCATCACCGCGGGCACAGGGCCCGTCGTCGTTGAGCCGCGCTTCAGCCGCGCCGCCGCCATGCGCACCCAGGCCTTCTGGCTCTTGTCCCTCTATACGGTGCTGGTTTTCCCGGTGCAGGCCGGCGTCAGCCTGCATCAGGCGCCGCATCTCATCGAAAACGGCCTGTCGCCCCTCGTCGCCGCCACGGTGATCAGCTTCTTCTCCGCCATGTCGGCCGTCGCGAGCTTCGGCGTCGGCTTCCTGCCGCGGCGCTGGCCGTTGCGCTTCGTGATGTCGCTTGCCGCCGTCCTGCTGGGGACGGGGACGGTGGGCCTGATCGGCGTTGCCTCAGCCGAAGCCGCCTACCTGTTCGCCGGCCTGTTCGGGCTGGGCATCGGCGGCGTCATGACCCTGCTGCCCATGGCCTGGGCCGACTATTTCGGACGGGAAAGCTACGGCGCGATCCGCGGT
>DATGZZ010000812.1:0-2953 GCA_035296945.1 Reyranella sp. | reverse complement strand
CAAGCTCGACGGCCGCACCGAGGGCGAGGCGTTGCGCCATCTCGCCCGCACCGGCCTGGAGGAGCTGCGGGCCGCCGGTCGGCTAGCGCAGGACATCGATTTCAAGACCTACGAGGAACGGCTGGTCTACGAGCTCGACATGATCGAGACGATGGGCTTCGCCGGCTACTTCCTGATCGTCGCCGACTTCATCCAGTGGGCGAAGGACAACGGCGTGCCGGTCGGCCCGGGCCGCGGCTCGGGCGCCGGCTCGCTGGTCGCCTGGTCGCTCAAGGTCACCGATCTCGATCCGCTGCGCTGGGGGCTGCTGTTCGAGCGCTTCCTCAATCCCGAGCGCGTGTCGATGCCCGACTTCGACATCGACTTCTGCCAGGACAAGCGCGACCGGGTGATCCGCTATGTGCGCGACGAGTACGGCCACGACCGGGTCGCCGCCATCATCACCTTCGGCAAGCTGCAGGCGCGCGCGGTGCTGCGCGACGTCGGCCGCGTGCTCGGCATGCCCTACGGCCAGGTCGACCGCATCTGCAAGCTGGTGCCGAACAATCCGGCCAAGCCGGTGACGCTCGCTCAGGCCCTGGAAAGCGAGCAGCTTCTGAAGGAGCAGTATTCAACCGACGAGGAGATCAAGCGCCTGATCGATCTGGCGCTGCAGCTGGAAGGCCTCTACCGCAACGCCTCGACCCATGCCGCCGGCGTGGTGATCGCCGACCGGCCGCTGCACGAGCTGGTGCCGCTCTATCGCGATACCGACAACAAGGACTCGCTGCCGGCCACCCAGTTCAACATGAAATGGGTCGAGCCGGCCGGCCTGGTGAAGTTCGACTTCCTTGGCCTGAAGACGCTGACCGTGATCGAGAAGGCCTGCGAGCTGGTCGGCAAGGGCAAGATCGACATCGCCAAGATTCCGCTCGATGACGCGCCGACCTTCAAGATGCTGGCCAAGGGCGATGCCTACGGGGTCTTCCAGATGGAAGGCAGCGGCATGCGCGACATCCTGGCCAAGCTGAAACCCAACCGGTTCGAGGACCTTATCGCGCTGGTGGCGCTCTATCGCCCCGGCCCGATGGACGACATCCCGACCTACATCAGCGTCAAGAACGGCCAGGAGAAGCCGGACTATCTGCACCCCTCGCTGAAGCCGATCCTGGAAGAGACCTACGGCATCATGGTCTACCAGGAGCAGGTGATGCAGATCGCCCAGGTCCTGTCGGGCTATTCACTGGGCGGCGCCGACCTCCTGCGGCGCGCCATGGGCAAGAAGATCCAGTCCGAGATGGATGCCCAGCGCACCAACTTCGTCGAGGGTGCGGCCAAGAACAACGTCGAGAATGCGCGCGCCTCGATGATCTTCGACAAGGTGGCGAAGTTCGCGGGCTACGGCTTCAACAAGTGCCATTCAGCGCCTTATGCGCTGGTCGCCTACCAGACCGCTTATCTCAAGGCCAACCATCCGGTCGAGTTCTTCGCCGCGTCGATGACGCTCGACATGGGCAACGCCGACAAGCTCGGCAATTTCCGTCGCGAGCTGGAGCGGCTGCAGATCCCGCTGCTGCCGCCCGACATCAACAAGTCGATGGCCGAGTTCGCGGTCGAGAAGACGGACGACGGCAAGTTCGGCGTGCGCTACGCGCTGGCGGCGATCAAGGGCGTCGGCCGAGACGCCATAAACCGACTGGCCGAGGAGCGTGCCGCCAACGGCCCGTTCAAGGACCTGTTCGACGTCGCCGAGCGGCTCGACCAGCGCGTGATCAACAAGCGCCTGCTCGAGAGCCTGGTGAAGGCCGGCGCCTACGATTCGCTGAACAAGAACCGCGCCCAGACCTTCGGCGCGGTCGAGGCACTGACCCGCCATTCCCAGGCCACGCACGAATCCCGCGGCAGCAACCAGAACAGCCTGTTCGGCGACGACACGGCCCAGCGCCGGCCTCCGCTGCCCAAGGTGCCGGATTGGGCGCCGATGGAGCGGCTGCAGAACGAGTTCGCCGCCATCGGCTTCTATCTCTCCTCGCATCCGCTGGCCGCCTACGAGCGCAGCCTCGAGCGCTTGCGCGTGACGCGTGCTGCGGACCTGCAGGCGCTGCTGACGCGCGGCGTGCCCGGCCGCATCAAGCTCGCCGGTACCGTCATCGACCGCCAGGAGCGCACCTCGGCCAAGGGCAACCGCTTCGCCTTCGTGCAGTGCTCGGACCAGTCCGGCGCTTTCGAACTCACCGTCTTCAGCGAGCTTTTGGGCAGCAAGCGCAATCTTCTTGAGCCCGGGCAGGCGGTCCTGGTCTCGGCCGACGGACGGCTGGACGGCGAGCAGGTCAAGCTCACGGCGCAGACCGTGGAGAAGCTCGACGATGCCGTCGCCAATGCCGCGGCCGGCCTGCGCATCGAGTTGTCGGATCCCACCGCGCTCGAGCCGTTGCGCAAGGCGCTGGAAGGCAAGCGCGGGCGCAGCCGCGTCACGCTGGTCGTGCCGATGCCCGATGACTCCGAGGCCGAGGTGACCTTGCCCGGCAGCTATTCGATCGCCGCCGGCCTGCGCGACACTATCGGCGGCCTGCCGGGCATCGCGCAGGTGGAGGAGATTTGAGCCGGCAACCCGGCCTGTTCGAACAATCCGCACCCCCGCCTAGGCGGCGCGCCCCGGCGGGCGAAGTCAGGCCGGCCTGGGATTCGCCCTTGCTCGGCGCGCCGGCGCTGCCGGCCGACATCAGGCTCGGCACCTCATCATGGTTCTTTCCCGGCTGGCGCGGCCTTGTCTATGACGGCGTCCATCCGCAGGTGGCGCTCAGCAAGCAGGGTCTGGCGGCCTACGCGCAAATCCCGCTGCTGCGCACGGTCAGCCTCGACCGTACGTTCTACGCGCCGATCACGACGGTGCAGTACCAGCGCTACGCACAGCAGGTGCCGGGTCATTTCAGCTTTGTCGTGAAAGCGCCGGCGCTAGTATGCGATGCCGTGA
>DATGZZ010000811.1:0-8540 GCA_035296945.1 Reyranella sp. | reverse complement strand
CAAGGGCTGACTGGCCTGGCCCTGTGAGGACCAGTCAACGATGACCGCGATTCCCGAAATCTACCTGGATTTGTTGCTGAAGAAAAAACCACTCGCCCACCTCGCGACCGTGATGCCCGATGGCTCGCCGCAGAACACACCGGTTTGGTTCGATTACACGGAGGGCAAGATCCGTGTGAATTCGGCGCTGGGGCGAACCAAGGTGCGCAACATGAAGCTGGGCGCCAAGGTGGCCTTGTCGATTTCGGATCCAGACGATCCCGACCGCTATGTCCAGCTGCGCGGCACCGTGACCCGCGTGAGACAGGACGATATCGCCGCCGCGCACATCGACCAGCTGGCGCACAAGTATCTGGGCCTCGACAAGAACCCCTATGCGAAGGCGGACGACGTGCGCGTGATGTTCGAGATCTCCGTATTCTCCGTCCAGGGCATGAGCTGAGAGCGCATGAACCTGCACCGTCGCCATTTCCAGCGCCTTGCGGCGAGCGCCATCGCGCTGCCGGCTATCACCGGCCGGGCTGGCGCCCAGGCCTGGCCCTCCCGGCCCGTGCGCTGGATCGTCGGCTACGCCCCCGGCGGCGGCAACGACATCGTCGCCCGCCTGATGGGTCAGTGGTTCTCGGATCGGCTCGGACAGTCGTTCGTGATCGAGAACAAGCCGGGTGCCGCCACCAACATCGCGGCCGAATTCGTCGTGAACGCAGCCCCCGACGGTTACACGCTGCTGTTGGTCGGCCAGCCCAACGCGATCAACGCGACCCTCTACGAGACGCTGCCCTTCAACTTCATGCGCGACATCGCGCCGGTCGCCGGCATCATGACGGTGCCGAACGTGATGGTGGTCAATCCGTCGTTTCCGGCGCAGACCGTCGTCGAGTTCATCGCCTACGCCAAGGCCAATCCCGACAAGATCAACATGGCATCGGCAGGCAACGGCAGCGCCGCCCATCTCGCCGGCGAACTGTTCAAGTCGATGACGGGCACCAGCATGGTGCACGTGCCCTATCGCGGCCAGGCGCCGGCGATCGGCGACCTGCTGTCGGGCCAGGTGCATGTCCTGTTCGCCACCTCGCCCGCGTCGATGGAGTTCATCAAGACCGGCAAGCTCAAGGCACTCGCCGTCACCACGGCGGTGCGGGCCGACGCCCTGCCCGACCTGCCGACCGTGGGCGACTTCGTGCCGGGCTACGAGGCGAGCGCGTGGTACGGCATCGGCGCGCCGAAGAACACACCGGTCGAGATCATCGACAGGCTGAACAAGGAAACCAATGCCGGCCTGGCCGACGCCAAGCTCAAGGTGCGGCTGGCCGATCTCGGCGGCACCTTGATCCCGGGCTCCCCCGCCGACTTCGGCAGGCTGATTGCCGAGGAAACCGAGAAATGGGGCAAGGTCATTCGCGCGGCCAACATCAGGCTTTAGCCCCGAGCTGACAGATGCCGGATGCAGGCCCGCTGTCATCCCGAGCGCAGCGAGGGACCTTTCTTGTTGCCTCAAAAGCCCCTCGCTGCGGTAAGCGCGGGGTACCCCCCGCGCCCGGTGACAGCCGTATCCGCATGGACAAACGGTCTTGAGGCCGCGATCATCGCGCCACAAGCCTTCCACCCAGATCGGAGCTCAAATGGCCAATCAGAACTTCGGCAGTTTCAATCGTGCCGGCACGATCACCGACCAGGCGGCATTCGATGTCGGCCTGCGCGCCCACATGGTGCGTGTCTACAACTACATGGCCTCGGGTCTTGCCCTCTCGGGCATCGTGGCCTTTGCCGTGTTCAACTTCGGCGAAGTCGCCAGCCTGTTCTTCCAGGTCGAGCGCGGGTACGTCGTCGGCATGAACATGCTGGGCTGGGTCGCGATCTTCGCGCCGCTCGGCCTGTTGCTGCTGGTCTCGTTTCGCGCCGCCTCGATGAGCGTCGGTGCGGTGCAGGCCGTCTACTGGGCGGTCACCGCACTGATGGGCGTCAGCCTGTCCCTGCTGTTGTTCCGCTACACCGGTGCATCGGTGGCCCGGACCTTCTTCGTCACCGCCGCCGCCTTCGGCGCGCTCAGCCTCTACGGCTACACCACCAAGCGCGACCTGACGGCGATGGGCAAGTTCCTGTTCATGGGCTTGATCGGCCTGATCCTGGCCGGTCTGGTCAACATGATCTGGCCGTCGGGCACGATGAGCTTCATCATCTCGGCCGCGGGCGTCCTGATCTTCTCGGGCCTGATCGCCTACGACACCCAGAAGATCAAGGAACAGTATGCCGGTGCCTGGGGCACGGACACGGCCGAGAAGGTCGCGATCTTCGGCGCGCTCAGCCTCTACCTCGACTTCGTGAACCTGTTCCAGTTCCTGATGATGTTCCTGGGCCAGAGGCGCTAGTACGGCGTTCCTCCCCATCGCGGTTTCGCGATGGGGCGAGGCGCTTTTGGCCGCGAAGCGGCCAAAACGCCTGGCCCGCGCAGCGGGCGGAGGGGCCATGAGCCACAGGCTCGTTGTTGCTCATGACCCCTCCGCCCTCGTATGACGAGGGCACCTCCCCAGCTTCGCTAGGGAGGGAAGCGACCCATTCGGCATCTCAGATGATGCCGTCGCCCTTCAGCCGTTCGAGCTCTTCAGCCGACAGGCCGAGCCGCCCGCGATAGATCTCGTCGTTGTGCTGCCCCATGTCCGGCCCGAGCCATTTCAGCTCGCCGGGGGTCTCGGAAAGCCTGGGCAGCACGTTGGGGACGACCACCCTGCCCTCGCGCGGATCGAAGACCTCGACCAGGTTCTGGCGCGCGGCGAACTGAGGATCTTCGAAGATGTCGGCGATCGTGTTGATCGGGCCCGCCGGCACCTCGTGCAGCTGGCAATGTTTCAGCAGCGCGTCGCGGTCCATGCTGCCGACGAAGGCCGCGACGATCCCGTTCACCCGGTCGCGCTCGGCCAGGCGCTGCGCCATGGTCGCGTACTTGTCGGCGGCCAGAAGGTCGAGGCGGTCCATCGCCTTGCACAGGCGCTGCCACATGCGGTCGTTGGTGCAGGCGAGCGCGATCCATTTGTCGTCGCGCGTGCGGTAGTGGCTGTGCGGCACGACGTTGACGGTATCGGCGCCCATGCGCTGGCGCACATAGCCCGACTTGGCGTAGGCCGCCGCCATCTCGTCGAGCATGCGGAACACGCCTTCGTAGAGGCCGATGTCGACATACTGCCCGCCGCCGTGGCGCTGCCGCCCGACATAGGCGATGAGAGCACCGAGCGCGCCATAGAGGCCGCTGATGTAATCGGCGAGCGAGGTCGATCCGGGGATCACCGGCGGGCCATCCGGCTCGCCGGCCAGGTGGGCAAGGCCCGCGAAGCCGTGGGCGATGCGCGCGAAGCCCGGCCGGTCATTATAGGGGCCGGTCTGGCCGTAGGCCGTGATGCGCACCAGGATGACCTCGGGATTGACCTTCTTCATGTCCTCGTAGCCCAGGCCCCAGCCTTCGAGGGTTCCGGTCGTAAAATTCTCGACGACGATGTCGGACTGCGCGACCAGGCGCTTGGCGATCTCCAGCCCCGCGGGCTTGCGCAGGTCGAGCGTGATGCAGCGCTTGTTGCGCGCCTCGCTCAGCCAGTTGAGCGTGGCGCCGGTCGCCGTCATCGTCCCGAACGTACGCATCGTGTCGCCCTTGCCGGGCAGCTCGACCTTGACCACGTCGGCGCCGAACTCGCCCAGCACCGTGGCGCAGAACGGTCCGGCCAGGACATTCGAAAGGTCGAGGACGCGCACGCCTTCCAACGCCCTCTTCTTGGACTCGACGTCTGCAACCATGGAACGGCTCCCCACGCGGCCATTGTCATCCCGAGCGCAGCGAGGGACCTTTTCTTCCTGCGGCCTTAAAGGCCCTCGCTGCGCTCGGGGTGACAGTAATACTCAGCGCGCTCTTGCGCCGACGACGATCCGGATGGGCGCTTCCGTCGGGCCGGGCGACTGCGGGCCGTTGAGCGTGCCGCGGAAGCGGCGCCAGTCGGCCGGCCAGTTGCCCTTCGCGGCGTTGAAGCCGGCCGAACGCAGGGCTTCCAGGATCGCCGACGCGGCCTCGTCGGTTGCCGGGTCGCTGCCGTCCTTGATCAGCACGACCACGCCGACGATGCCGCCGACGCCCGTCCAGGTCCACGTCAGCGGCGCCCAGCCGGCGTCGCTCAGGGTGCCGGAGATCGTGGCACCGACCGCCGGAGCGTCGGGTGCTTCGTCGAGAACGTAAACGGCGGCCTTGGTGCCGGCATATTTCTTCAGACTCGCGACGATCGGCGATGGCTCGGCCTCGCGGCTTGGCGCGGGGCTTTCGGGGATAACCTCCTGCCTGGCCGGCGGTGGCGTTTCCGCCGCAACAGCCGG
This sequence comes from Reyranella sp., assembly GCA_035296945.1. Taxonomy (GTDB): domain Bacteria; phylum Pseudomonadota; class Alphaproteobacteria; order Reyranellales; family Reyranellaceae; genus Reyranella. Next base: position 4,190 of record DATGZZ010000811.1, on the reverse strand, counting down.
GGCCGGGGCAGGATCCGGCGCACGCGCCGCTGCCTCCCTGACCTGCTTTCCGAGTTCGGCAACGCGTTTGCGAACTTCCTCGGCGTCGATCTCCGCCGACCGCGCCTTCTCGGCAGCAGCCGCAGTCTCGCGCGCCGCCTGTGCCGCCCGAGCATCGGCGCTGGAAGCCGCCTGTTCGAGCTCGAGCGTCCGCTCGCGTGCCCGGGAGACTTCGTGCTCGAGCTCGGCGGCATGCTTGCCCATCTCGACCTTGTATCGATGGATGGCGGCATGCTCGTGCGCGCGCACCGCGCCGCTGAACCTGAACGACAGCCAGGTCGTGATGCCGAGCGCCGCGACGGCCACGATGGTGGCGACGAGACTGGCGACCATCGCCCTGTCCATGAACGTCGCCCATCCGCGAAGCTGCTCGATATCCATGGTCACCGGCTTGTTGGAGCGCATCCCCGTGACGGTCATCGTCATTGTACTCGGCCTATGCGCGTTTGTGTGTGCATGACGAGCCAGTGTAATGCGTCGCCAACGTGCGTCGTTGATTTCTTAATCAACAGGCGTGGACAGCCCATCGCCATGCGCGATCGGCCGGCAGTCTGCTGTGATAATTATGTGGCGCGCAGCCGCGTGCGCAAGGTGGCCCGCGGGGACGGGCGGCCGTCCTCAAGCCGGCGCTCGATCAGCGCCGGCTTCCGTCATTGCTGATATCCGACGAGTCCCGTCGCTCAGCGCGTATAGACGGTCGTCGACGCGGCAGGCGCCGGTGTCGTGACGGTCGTGGTGGCGGTGGCAGGCGCCGTCGTTGTCGTCGTTGCGGCGGGTGGGTTTTGCACTGTGCGCTCGGACTTGAAGGAACAAGCCGCGAGGGCCGCCGCAAGCGCCAAGCCGATGATCACGATCTTCATGAAGCCTCCTGGTGCCGGAGCGGCACGACCCGGCAACGTGGTCTCTTCCGAAGGGTTGCCCAGGCTCCTGCTCGGCCTTGATCGCCAGGGACTTGGCCGAGCTTGGCGTTTTCGGCGGGCACGAGGGCATCGCGAACCCGGCGGCGCTCACGTCCCGGGGGCCAGGATCTCGACGTGGTTGCCTTCGCCGGCAAAGCTGCCGACCTCGATGCGCGCCTTGACGCGGGAGTCGATCAAGTACGCCCGCACGACCAGCGCACGCGCCAGCGCCACCTTGCGGCTGTCGATGCCGCTGCCGATGGCAAAGCCGCGCACCTCGATCTGGCGCACCCTCTGCTCGGCGATGCGCTTGGCGAGCTGATCGAGCTCCGCCCGCGTGGCCTCGGTCAGGTTCGCGGACTGGCCGGCGAAGCCGATGACGGCCAGAGGCGCCCCGGGGACGGAGGGCGCAGGCTCGACGGGCCGGCTCGCCGCAACGGCGGGGCCGGACGGTGCCAGCGTCTGCACCGGAGGGGTCGCGAAGATCGGCCCCGAAATCGGAGCGTTGGCCGACTGGCCGGATGACTCAACAGCGGGCGGCGCTGCGGAAGCCGCTGCCGGCTGCTCGTTGCGCGCATCGCGTGGCGCGCGCAGGCCACCTTCGGCAAGCGGCAGGAGACGGCTTTCGATCGGGCCGGGCGGCGGCGGGCGCAGGTTCGCGTTGCGCTCGGCGGCCTGGGGCGAGCCCGGGACCGGCACACGCGCCGGCTGCACGACCACGACGCCCGGTTCGCTCGAGGACTGTGCTTGCTGCGCGACGGCCGGTGCTGCGCCGATGATCAGCGCGGCGAATGCCACACGGCCCATGGCGACCGCAGACGATGACATGACCGATTACCCTTACGACGTGGCCAGGCAGGAGAGGACGCCTTGTTAGCAACAAGGACATGCAATGCGAAGCCCCAAACGACCTCCCGATCAGCGGCCATCGCAGGCCCTATGCCGCACTTCGCCGACACAAACCGGCCATAAGCCGCCGCGGCCGCCTAGCTTAACTTTGCGCTCGTTCCAATGCCGTACGCGTTTCCGCCTCTATCGGAGGTCATCTCACTTCATTGACGTAGCAGTGACCCGCTGTCGTGGCGCGATGGCTGCCGAGCAGCACCGGAGCACCCGACTGGTCGAACGCGACCTCGTCGATCACCAGCAGCGGGGCTGGCGTCCTGAGTTTCAGCAGGCGCAGATCCTCAGGCTCTGCCAGTGCCGCCGTGATCTGCTCACGTACCGCGGAGACGCGCAGGCCGTAGCGCTCGATCAGGTGGAGATACAGCAGCTCCGGCACGCGCGCCGGCACGGTCGGGAAATCCGGCACGGCAGCGGCCGGCAACACCAGGCGGTCGTGCATCACCGGCTTGCCGCCAACGATGCGCAGGCGATGCACGTGGATGACCTCCTCGCCAGGCGCGAGCTGCAGACTGGAACTCTCCTCCCGGTTCGCCCGGGCGACGCTGACCGACAGCACTTTCGCGGTAGAGCGCACCAGCCCGCCGTCACGGTCGTGGAGGCGAAAGTACTGGAAAAAATGGCGCAGGCTGTGATGCGGCGTGCGGCCGGTGACGACGGTCCCGGTCTTGCGGCGCCGGCTCAGCATGCCTTCGGCAGTAAGGTCGCCCAGGGCGCGCCGCACGGTGCCCACGGCCACGCCGAACATGGCTGCCAGCGCCACCTCGCTCGGCAGCACCATGCCGGGGGACCACTCGCCGACCAGGATCGCTTCCGACACCCGCCGCTTCACCGCCTCATGCAGCGGCGCTCCGGTCGCCTCGCCCAGTCGCGCGAAGGCCGGGCCGGGGGGTGCGGCCGCCGCCTTCCGCGTTTTGCCGTTGACTCGCACGCTCTATCCTTTTCTATTACTATAAAGTTTATAGAAAATGACCAACGAGACAACGGCTTTTCTTCAGGCTGGCGGCGCGGCCGACGTCGCGATCGCGCGCGATGCCGAGCGAGCCGTCGGCGAGCTCGCGCGCATGATCGCGATCGACACGTCTTTCCCACCAGGCCGCGGCTACCCGGAATTCGCCGACCTCATGGAGGACCTCACGCGGCCGCTGGGCTTCGAGCATCGGCGCATCGAAGTGCCGGAGGCACTGTGGCGCGTGCCCGAAGGTCCGGCGTCCGGGCCGCGGATCAACCTCCTGGCAACGCGCCGCACCGGCAAGCCGGTGTGCGGCCTCTACTTCCATGTCGACACGGTGCCCGCGGCACCGGGCTGGCGGCGCGACCCGTTCCACCTCGCACGCGACGGCGAGCGGCTCTACGGGTTGGGCACGTCCGACATGAAGGGCACCATCGCTGCCGTCCTGCTGGCGCTGCGCGCAGCGGAGGCGTGCGGCATCGAGCTGGCGTACGATCCCATGCTTTTGTTCTGCACCGACGAGGAAGGCGGTCTGTATCCTGGCGTTCGCTACTTGGCGGAGCAAGGCATGCTCGAGGGCCATATCCTCAACTTCAACGGCAGCGCCGCGCCACGCATCTGGGCTGGCTGCTTCGGCCTCTTCAACCTTCTGATCCGGCTACGCGGCGAAACGGTCCATGCCGGCGACGGCAATCGCGCCGGCGGTGGCGTCAACGCCATCGAGCAGGCGCTACCGGTTCTGGGCGCTCTACAGGCGCTAAAACCCCTCGTGGCTCGCCGGCAGTCCGCCTTGCCGCCACCACCGCACGCCAGCGGTCCCCTCGCAGCGCAGCTCAGCATCGTCAGTGCTCACGGCGGCACCAGCGGCGGGCAGATCCCGGCCCTGTTCGAGATCGTCGTCAACCGGCGCTATCCGCCGGAGGAGCGCTTCGAGGAGGCGCTGGCCGAGATCGACGAGGCAGTGCGTGGTGCCGTGCCGACCGAGTCCGGTCTCGCGGTGGAGACCCATCTCATCGGCCATCTCGCTCCTACTGACGATCCGACCGGCCCGCACTGGCCGCGCTGGCAGCAGGCGCTGTCGCTGGGCTTCGGCTGGCCCGCCGAAACCTTCCGCACGTGGGGCGCGGCGAGCTGCTCGGACTTCGGCTGGGTCCAGCGCACCGGCATGCGCGAAGTGCTGCTGGGCGGCTTGGGCCGGCCCGAGCGCAACGGCCACGGCCCCGACGAGCACACGACCGTGGGCGACATCCTGGCCCTGGCGCGCAGTGTGCTTGCCTATCTCGCAGCCGACTTCGCCGCCCATCTCAATCCCGACCGGGCATCCCGGCCATCACGGAGCCTCGCATGATCGACCTCACCCGCCGCCTGCTTCTCGCTGCCACCGGCGGCCTCGCCCT
>DATGZZ010000810.1:0-3342 GCA_035296945.1 Reyranella sp. | reverse complement strand
GGCCCTTGTTGGTCGGCAGTTCAACGTAGGTGACGTCGATCCCGGCGCGCCGCATGTCGCTCACGTATCCGGGGCTGAGCGCGATGTCGAACAGCTTGTCCGAGGACGACTGGACGTAGAGCACCTTGGTGTTCTTGAGCTTGGCGTAGTCGGCGGTGATGTCGAAGCTGCCGATCGCGCGACGCAGCGCCACCATCGAATGCCCGTCATAGATCTGCGACCACGCCCTGGCATTGGCGCGGATCACCGCCTCGCGCGCCTTGGGGTCGGGCATGGTCTCGACCAGGATTTCGTTCTGTCCGTAGGTCATCAGCGTCTCGAAGCGGATCTCCTCGAGCGTGCGGGCAATGCCGCCATTGTCGTAGTACCAGCCGCCGTTCCAGTTGGGATCGCTGGCGAGGCGCTTCTGCAAGGCCTCCAGACGATCGAGGCCACCCGGCGAGCGCGGCGCCGTCACCGAGGGCACGATCGCCTTCATGAAGCCGGGATAGGAGGCGGCCCACTGGAACGACTGGAAGCCGCCCATCGACGGGCCGATGACCGCGACCAGGCTCGTGAGACCGAGCGAATCGACCAGGAGTTTCTCGGCCGCCACGATGTCGCGCATCGTGATCTCGGGGAAGGTCGGCCCATAGGGTTTGCCGGTGCGCGGGTCCTTGGCATTGGGCCCGGTGCTGCCGTGCGCCGACCCCAGCGCATTCACCGACACCACGAAGTAGCGATTGGTATCGACTGCCTTCCCGGGACCGATCAGCCCGTCGAACCAGCCGGCCGCACCCTCGGTGACGCCGCGTCCGTGCTTGCCGGGTGCATTGCGACCTGCGGCGTGATGGCTCGATGTGTAGCCATGCACGACCAGGATCGCGTTGTCGCGCTTTGGTGACAGGGTACCGTAAGCTTCGTAGGCGAGCTCCAGCACGGGCAGCGATTGCCCGCTTTCCAGCCCAAAATCACGGGCAGTGAAGAGTTTGCTCTCGATTCCGGTCAGCTCTGCCACGGGAATTCCCCTTTTGGCTGGGTGGCGATTTACCCCCCAACAGGCTATCAACGATTGAAGGATCGTCGCCTCCCGGCGCCGCGTCCATGTTGAAAAGGCACTGCAGAGCGAGACGGGAATGGCGCGCGAGTCGATGGAATATGACGTGTTGATCGTTGGCGGCGGCCCGGCCGGGCTGTCGGCGGCGATCCGCCTCAAGCAACTTGCCGCCGAACGTAGTCACGACGTTTCAGTCTGCGTGATCGAGAAGGGCTCCGAGATCGGCGCTCACATCCTGTCAGGCGCAGTCGTCGACCCGATCGGACTGAACGAACTGATCCCGGACTGGAAGGAGAAGGGCGCGCCGCTCGAGACCCAGGTGACCGACGACCAGTTCCTGTTCCTGACCAAGACCGGCTCCTATCGCTTCCCCAATTTCCTGATGCCGCGGCTGATGAACAACCACGGCAACTACATCGTCAGCCTGGCCGATGTCTGCCGGTGGCTTGGCCAGCAGGCCGAGGCGCTGGGCGTAGAAATCTATCCGGGCTTCGCCGGCGCCGAGGTGCTCTACAACGAAGACGGCTCGGTCAAAGGTGTCGCCACCGGCGACATGGGCGTCGGCAAGGACGGTAAGCACAAGGACAGCTACACGCCGGGCATGGAGCTGCACGCCAAGTATACGCTGATCGGCGAAGGCGTGCGCGGTTCGCTGGCCAAGCAGCTCATGGCCAAGTTCGATCTGCGTGACGGCGTGGATCCACAGAAGTTCGGCATCGGGCTGAAGGAGCTGTGGCAGGTTGAGCCGGCCCGCTTCCAGAAGGGCCTGGTCGTGCATACGCAAGGCTGGCCGCTCAGCGAGAGCGACAGTTCCGGCGGTTCCTTCATGTATCATTTCGGCGACAACCTTGTGTCGATCGGCGTGGTCGTGCACCTGTCGTACGAGAATCCCTATCTCTCGCCGTTCGACGAGTTCCAACGCTTCAAGACCCATCCCGACGTCGCGAAGTATCTGCAGGGTGGCAAGCGCCTGGCCTACGGCTCGCGCGCCATCAATGAGGGCGGCGTCCAGTCGGTGCCCAAGCTCACTTTCCCGGGTGGGGCGCTGATCGGCTGCTCGGCGGGTTTCGTCAACGTGCCCCGCATCAAGGGCAGCCACAACGCCATCAAGAGCGGCATGCTGGCGGCCGAGGCCGCCTTCGAGGCGCTGGCGGCCGGCAAGACCGGCGGCGATGAGCTGATCGCCTATCCCGTGAAGCTGAAGGCGTCGTGGCTCTGGAAGGACCTCGACAAGGTGCGCAACGTGAAGCCCGCCCTGCAGTGGGGGACCACGCTTGGCACGCTCTATGGCGGCATGGACATGTGGCTGCACGATCTCGGGCTGCGCGTGCCATGGACGATGCACCACAAAAAGGCCGATCACGAATGCCTGCGGCCGGCCGCTGAATTCCAGCCCATCCAGTACCCCAAACCCGACGGCGTGCTGTCGTTCGACAAGCTCTCGTCGGTGTTCCTGTCGAACACCAACCACGAGGAGGACCAGCCGGTCCATCTCCGGCTGCGCGATCCATCGATCCCGATCGCGGTCAACCTGCCGCTCTATGCGGAGCCTGCGCAACGCTACTGCCCGGCAGGCGTTTACGAGGTGGTGACGTCGGACAACGGCCAGCCGCGCTTCCAGATCAACGCGCAGAACTGCGTCCACTGCAAGACCTGCGACATCAAGGATCCGGCACAGAACATTGACTGGACCGTGCCCGAGGGTGGCGGCGGTCCCAATTACCCCAATATGTGAGCTGCATGCGACGTACACACCTCGCGCTGCTATCGGCAGCGCTGCTTCTTTCGATCCCCGCAACCGGCGATGCGCAGCAGGGGCCCCCTGGTCCTGGCCAAGCCAAGCCGCCTGCCCAGCGCCAGGCGCAGCCGCCGCGCGGCCTGCAATTGTCGGCGATCACGCTCAGCGGGCGTTATCTCGCCGCGCGCGTCGCCGAGCAGGATCACGACTATGATACCGCGGCCGAGCAGATCGATCTGGCGCTCGCCCAGGCGCCGAATGACCCCGAGCTGGTCTACGCTGCCTTCCGGCTGCGCATGTATGCCGGGCGTATCGACCAGGCCGCTCAGCTCGCGCCGCAAATCCTGGTGGCGCGGCCGGGCGACGGCCTGCCCAACCTCGTGCAGGTGGTCCAGTCCATCAAGAAGGGCGACTATCGCGCCGCCGAGCAGCAGCTCGGGCGCATTGGCGGCGACAGCCAGCTCGGCCCGCTGCGCGAGTATGTGCTTGCGTGGCTGAAGGCCGGCGAGAAGGACTACGCCGCCGCGCGCGCGCGCGTCGCCAAGCTGAAGCCCGCGGCCGGCGAGCG
>DATGZZ010000809.1:0-2154 GCA_035296945.1 Reyranella sp. | reverse complement strand
TTCCGGATACGCTTTTGCCCAGACACCGACACCCGCGCCGGCAGCGCCCACGGCGGCTGCCGCCGGACCCAAGACGATCGGCGTTCCGACCAACCGGCGATACTCGACGGCGCTGATCGTGCTCAACGCGAAGGCCGGCCGCCTGGAAGGTGACAAGCTGATCCTGGACGGCGTGCAGCCGACCGCAACCTTGTTCACCAGCCGCCCGGTCCGCACGGTCGGACACATGGCGACGCCGGAGATGGTCGAGATCTGGCGCACCGGCAGCTTCGCCAAGGACCCGCCCAACGCCACGGCCTCGGTGTTCAGCAAGGACGGCTCGTCCGTCGGCGACGTCGTGGTCGTCTTGAAGGCGGCCAAGCTCGAGGGCGAGAAGCTTACCTTCGACGTGGCTGTGCTGGAAGGCAGCCTGGGCAAGGCCGATGGGCCGGCCTCGGTGTTCATCGACACCCTGTGGTGGGGCGTGGGCTCCAACGGCTTCACCTACTACGGCACGAGCCAGACCACCGGCGGCGAGACGCCCGCCATCGGCGATCCGCACGGCACCAGCACGTTCAGCGGCTGGTCGAACCCCTCGCCCACCCATCCCTACGTGCCGCCGCCGCGCGACTACGGAACGGCGGTCGGCGCACCGCCGCCGCCCGAGCTCGATCCGCGCATTCAGCAGCGCTACAACCAGCCGACCTGCGGCAAGCCCCCGCTGCTGCCGTGCTACTGAGGCCCGCCATGAACCGCATCCGTTTGCTGGCCATGCTCGCCGCCGCAGCGCTCCCGATGGTCGCCTCGCTGCCCGCGATCGCACAGACCGCCAACCAGGGCGCGCCCAAGGTGATCGGCCAGCCGCAGCAGCCGCGCGTCGTGCCGTCGATGATCGTGCTCAACGCCAGGGGCGCCAAGCTGCAAGCCGGCAAGCTCGTGCTCGAGGGCGTGTCGCCCAACGCCATCATCTTCGCCGACCGGCCCGTGCGTTCGGCGGGCCACGCGCTCACCGCTCACCTGCTCGAAGAGTGGAGCGGCAACGAGAGCTTCGGCAAGACGCCGCCCAACGCCACGGTGTCGGTTCTGGTGAAGGCGAAGGCCGCGGTGGTCGATGCCGTGGTCGTGCTGAAGTCGCCCAAGCTCGAGGGCGACAAGCTCACCTTCGATGTCGATGTATTAGAGGGTGACCTCGCAGGCGGCGATGGTGCGGCGTCGGTCTTCATGGACATCATCAACCTGCCGATCGCGCGCCGCACGTCGCAGCGCGGCGCCTGGTATCACGGCACGAACTGAAACTTACGTCGTACTTACGCGCGGCCCTGCACGCGCGAACTCTGCCATGCGTGCAACGGCGCGCCTTCGGCACATTTCAATCACAATCCGGACGAATGCTTCGCGCGGTTTCTTAACCGAGGAGTAGTCCTATGAATCGTACGCTTGCCACGCTCAGCCTGCTTGGCCTCTGCATCGCCTCTGCATCCGCCGGACAGGCGCAGTCCGTTCCACTCGCCGGCAACGGCGTGTCGACCGCCACCCAGAGCTACACCGCCATGCCGCCGTTGGCGCGCGATCCCAAAGGCACCATCGCGCCGCAGAACGGCACGGCCGAGGAAGCCTATGTGAAGGAGCACATGCGGGCGGCGGGCTACAGCGGCGTCAACAGCCTGTATCGCGACACCGCCGGCATCTGGCATGCGCTGGCCTACAAGGGCCCGGCCGATGTCGAGGTCGCCCTCGACCAGGGCGGTCACATCAGCGAGGCCGCACACCAGTAGCTATACCGTCGGGCCTGAGGGTGCGCCGAAGCGCACCTTCAGGCGCGCCAGCAGCTGATCGCGCAGGCGACGATAGGCATCGAGCCGCATCTCGCGCGACCCCTCGACGGCGCTGGGATCGGGCACCGGCCAGTATTCGACCTCGGCCGCCGTGCCGCGCGTGATCTCGAGGGCGCGATGATGCGCCTCGGGCGACAAGGTCACGATCAGGTCGAACGAGCTGGGATCGACATCTTCGAAGGTCTTGGCGTGATGGCGATGAACGTCGACGCCGAGCTCGTCGAGCGCCGCGGCGACGAATCCGTCGACGTCGCTGGCCCGCACACCCACCGAATCGATAAACGACGCTTGGCCGTAGAGCCGCTTGGCCAGGCCCTCGGCCATCGGCGAGCGCACGGAG
>DATGZZ010000808.1:0-3858 GCA_035296945.1 Reyranella sp. | reverse complement strand
GCAGGGTCGGCAGGCCAGGCGGGATGGCGTTGCTCTTCTCGGTGATCAGGTATTGGTGCTCGACCGCGCCGGCCGGCACGGCCACGCCCGCCATGCGCGCCACGTCGCGCGCCCAGATGCCGGCGGCCACGACCACGATCTCGCAGGCGACGTCGCCCTGGTCGGTGAGCACGCGCTTGATGCGCCGCCCGTCGGCCTCGAAGCCGGTGACCAGGACGTTCTCGACGATGCGCACGCCGCTCGAGCGCGCGCCCTTGGCATAGGCCATGGTCAGGCTGGACGGCTCGACCGAGCCGTCGTTGGGCACGAACACCGCGCCGACGACGCCGTCCGACGTAGCCAGCGGGAACTTGTCGTGCGCCTCCTTGGGCGACAGCGTATGCAGCTCGAAGTCGAAGCTTCTGGCCGTCGTCGCCATGCGCTTGAGCTCGCTCCAGCGCTCCTCTGAGGATGCCAGACGCAGGCTGCCGACCGGCTTCCATTCCGTCGCCTGGCCGGTCTCGGCCTCGAGCTTGCCGTAGAGCTGGGCGCTGTACTGCATGAGCCGCGTGAGGTTGCGCTTGCTGCGCAGCTGGCCGACCAGGCCCGCGGCATGCCAGGTCGAGCCGTGCGTCAGCCCGCTCTTCTCCAGCACCAGCACGTCCTTCTGGCCGAGCTTGCCCAGGTGATAGGCGATCGAGCAGCCCACCGCACCGCCGCCGATCACGACGATGCGGGCCTGACTGGGGAGGTTCACGCGCGCAGTTCTCCGAGATACCAGTCGAGGAAGTGCGCGACGTTGCGCTCGCGGACCAGGGAGAAGGGGCCGGGCACGTAGGCCTGCGAGCTCACACCCTCCTGCTGGTCCTCGCAGATCGTCCAATCCTGCCGGTTGGTGATGTCCCAGATCGGCAGCAGGCGCTCGAGCGTGTAGTCGCGGCCCTCCACGGCCTCGGCATCGACCAGCCAATAGCCGCGCACGTGCGTCTCGTTGGGGCCGATCGGCGTCAGCCGGGCCGCGGCGGCGTAGTCGCAATTGGTGTGCTGCCAGAAGTTGGGGAAGATCGTGGTGCGCAAGGTGCCTGAATCCCATTCCTTGATGTCGCCCATCAGGCGGTCGCACAGCGGCTTGCCGTCCATGCTTTGCGTGACGGCGCCTTCCATCACCGGCGTGCGATGGCAGCGGAAGTTGACCCCCGTCATGGTCGACAGGGCGTCGCCCTCGTCGAGGCCGAGCGAGCGGAAGCGGGCGTTGGCGCGCGCGACGATGGCGTCCATCGCCGGCTGCAGCGAGGGATCGAGCATCGCCATGTCGCGCTGCACGTCGTAGGCCGCGCTGTTGTATTCCTTGTGGTTGGGTGGGCAGTGGTAGCATTCGCGGTTGTTCTCGAACACGAGCTTCCAGTTCGCCTTCACGACGTAGTCGATCTGATGGGCGATCTTGGCGCGCTCCAGCGCATGCGGCTTCATCTTGTGTCGGATGGTGGCCAGCGCCTGCGAGAAATCGGGTGGCGACTCGGCGAGGGAGATGAACAGCAGCCCGGCCGCATTCTCGATGGCGACGGGCCGGAGCGAGTAGCCGGCGCGATCGACGCCGAACTCCTTCGACGTGTCGAGCACCAGCGTGCCGTCCAGCTCGTACGTCCAGCGGTGATAGGGGCAGACCAGGCGGTGGGCATTGCCCTGCTCGGTCTTGCAGATGCGCGAGCCGCGGTGGCGGCAGACATTGTGAAAGGCGCGGATCTCGCCGGCCCGGTCGCGCACCACGATGACCGATTCGCTGCCCACCTTGTAGGTGAAGAAGTCGCCCGGCCGCGCCACCTGGAAGGCATAGCCGGCGAAGATCCAATGGCGGTGAAAAATTCGTGCCACATCGGCTTCGAAGGCCTCCCGGGCGACGTAAAAATCGCGTTCCGGGGGGCCGCCCGGGCGGTGCTCAGCGACCAAGCGGGCGATCTCCGGCGATAGCGTGTGGCGGGCCTTGAGTGGCATGCCGTCCATTATTGTCTCCTTGCGCCCCGAGCGTACCACGCAGCCCTTGCCGCGCCCCAGCACCATGTTAAGGTTTTGTGAACGACTGCAATGAAAGCTTCATGTGGGGCGTGTAGCGAAGACGGTCGGGAGTTGATCGAAACAGGGGGCTTACAATGACAATACTTGCAACCATACGGCGCACCGCGATCCTGGGTGGCGTCGCGCTGGCGGCCATCGGGCTGAGCGGCACGGCCTTCGCGCAGAAGACCAAGCTCACGGTCTACACCGCGATCGAGAACGAGCAGCTCGAGCCGTTCAAGAAGGCCTTCGAGGCCGACAATCCCACCATCGAGATCGCCTGGGTGCGTGACTCGACGGGCGTCATGACGGCCAAGCTGATTGCCGAGAAGGACAACCCCCGCGCCGATGTCATTTGGGGCCTCGCGGCGTCGAGCGTCGGCCTGATGGCGGGCATGGGCATGATCGAGCCCTACACGCCGGCCAACGCCGCGGCGCTGAAGCCGATCTTCAAGAGCGGCAAGAATCCCGAGACCTGGGTCGGCATGGACGCCTTCCTGGCCGTGGTCTGCTTCAACACCGCCGAAGCGAAGAAGGGCAACAAGCCCGCGCCGACCAGCTGGGCCGATCTCATTAAGCCCGACTACAAGGATTCGATCGTCATGCCGAACCCCGCGTCGTCGGGCACCGGCTATCTCACGATCGCGGGCTGGCTCACCATCATGGGCGAGGACGCGGGCTGGAAGTTCATGGATGCTTTGCACCAGAACGTCTCGCAATACCTGCATTCCGGTTCGGCGCCCTGCGTGCAGGCCGCCAAGGGCGAGCGCCTGATCGGCATCGGCTTCGACATGCGCGGCGCCACCGAGAAGACCAAGGGCGCGCCGATCGACCTGATCGTGCCCAAGGAAGGCCTGGGCTGGGAGATGGAAGCCACGGCCATCGTCAAGGGCACCAAGAACCTCGACGCGGCCAAGAAGCTCGCCGACTGGGCCTCCTCGCTGAAGGCCAACGAGCTCTACGGCAAATACTACGCCATCGTCGCCAACCCCACGGTGAAGTCGATGCCGCCCAACTACCCGGCCGACGGCGAGAAGCTGATGGCCAAGGTCGACGTCGACTGGATGGCCAAGAACCGCGAGCGCATCCTCGCCGAATGGACCAAGCGCTACGACGGCAAGTCGGCTCCGAAGGCGAAGTGACACGGCGCGCATCGTGTCATCCCGAGCGCAGCGAGGGACCTTTGTTGTGACGCGAAAGGTCCCTCGGCCTTCGGCCTCGGGATGACAGCGATGTCGCCCCATCTCGAAGTCCGCAACCTCTCCAAGCGCTACGGCGACTTCACCGCGCTCGACGATATCAGCCTCGATATCGCCGAGGGCGAGTTCGTGTGCTTCCTGGGGCCGTCGGGCTGCGGCAAGACCACGCTGCTGCGCGCCATCGCCGGCCTCGACCCACAGAGCTCGGGCACCATCCATCAGAAGGGGCGGGACATTTCCGCCCTGCCGCCGGCCAAGCGCGACTTCGGCATCGTGTTCCAGTCCTATGCGCTGTTCCCCAATCTCACCGTCACCGACAATGTCGGCTATGGCCTGGTGAGCCGCCGACTGAAGCGCACCGATATCGTGAAGCGCGTCGACGAGCTTCTGGCGCTGGTCGGGCTCCCCGATTCCGGCCCGAAATATCCCGCCCAGCTGTCGGGCGGCCAGCAGCAGCGCGTGGCGCTGGCCCGCGCGCTCGCGACGTCGCCTGGCCTGTTGCTGCTCGACGAGCCGTTGTCTGCGCTCGACGCGCGTGTGCGGCTCAGGCTGCGCCACGAGATCAAGGCTCTGCAGCGGACGCTCGGGGTGACCACCATCATGGTCACCCACGACCAGGAGGAGGCGC
>DATGZZ010000807.1:0-13689 GCA_035296945.1 Reyranella sp. | reverse complement strand
AGGATATCGCGCATCGACCGTGCGAGCGCCTCGTACTGTTGGCGCACACCGACTTCGCTGGCATCGGCCACGTTGTCGAAGGACAGGTGCTGCTCGAACAGCGCATCGCACATGCCATTGAACTGGATCGGCCCGCCATATTGCTCGAGCAGGCTGGCGAGCGGCGGCGCGTTGCATCCTTCCGCAGCGGCCGGCTTGGCCTTTTTCCATGTCATGATTTCGGTCGTTGTGTTTCTACTGCCACAGGTGATCAAGGATTGTGATGCCAATGGGCCGACCAGCAGTCATTACAGGGATGACGTTCACGTCCAGGCGGACGACGTTGGGATCCTCGAATACGATTTAGTAGTAGCCAGGCGCCCAGGCAACACCTCCCTGGCGTCGCTGTGGAGAACGCTCAGTCGATGACCCAGAACTCATGCGGCAGCTCGACCGTGACGTCGAAGCTGGCCTCGTGCTCCTGCGCCTTGTGCAGGTGGTAGCGCTTCTGGTTGACCTCGACCACCGCGCGGTTCTCATGCCGTTCGATCACCGTGCCGCCGAACGGGTCGCCGTCGGGCAGGCTGCCATAGAAGGTGTCGCCGCCGTGCAGGGTGGGGACTTCGTTCTTGTCGGTCTTGTCGCGCTGCAAAACCAGCACCGATCCCGTGCTCAGGGTCTGCATGAGAAGCGACGCCTGCCAGTTCGCCATCCGGACCTCCGCCTGCCTGCGCGATGCCGAAGCGGCTTCGCTTCGGGGGAGGCAGGCTGTTGGCCGAGCATAGCGTCCCTTGGAGGCGGATGTGCTAACAAAGGAGTCATACATTGATTAGCCGGAGGACGACCATGAGCACAATCACCGGACTGCAGCTTCGCTCGCAGATCAGCAAGGGCGGTGAGCTCGAACTGTCGCTGTCCGAGGTGACGACCCCCGAGCCGGGTCCGGACCAGGTCGTCGTCAAGGTCGAGGCGACGCCCATAAACCCGTCGGACCTCGGGCTGCTCATCGGACCGGCCGACATGAGCACGGCCAAGGCCGCGGGCAGCGGCGCCGGCACCAAGGTCACCGCCAAAGTGCCAGGTCAGGCCCTGCCCTTCATCGCCGCCCGTCTCGACCAGGCGATGCCGGTGGGCAACGAGGGTGCGGGCACTGTCGTCAAGGCGGGCTCGTCCGAGGCGGCGCAGGCGCTGCTCGGCAAGACGGTGTCGATGATCGGCGGCGGCATGTACGCGCAGTATCGGCTGCTCAAGGCCACCGACTGCCAGCCGCTGCCCGCCGGCACGACGGCCGCCGAGGGTGCGTCGTGGTTCGTCAATCCGCTGACGGCGCTCGGCATGACCGAGACCATGAAGCGCGAAGGCCACAAGGCGCTGGTCCATACCGCAGCCGCCTCCAACCTCGGCCAGATGCTGAACAAGATCTGCCTGGAGGACGGCATTCCTCTGGTGAACATCGTGCGCAGCGCCGAGCAGGCGAAGCTGCTGCGTGGCATAGGCGCCAAGCATGTGGTCGATTCGACCTCAGCCCGCTTCACCGAGGAGCTGACCCAGGCGCTGGTCGAGACCGGCGCCACCATCGCCTTCGATGCGATCGGCGGCGGCAAGCTTGCCAGCCAGATCCTGACCGCCATGGAAATGGCGCTGAACAAGAGCGCCGCGCAGTACAGTCGCTACGGCTCGACCACGCACAAGCAGGTCTACATCTACGGCAGCCTCAACACCGGCGCCGTCGAGCTGACGCGCAACTACGGCATGGCCTGGGGCGTCGGCGGCTGGCTGCTGACGCCCTTCCTGCAGAAGATCGGCCGGCCCGACCAGGTCCGCCTGCGCGAGCGCGTCGTCAACAGCCTGAAGACCACCTTCGCCAGCCACTACACCAAGGTGGTGTCGCTGCCCGAGGTGCTCGACCTCGAGAACATCGCCGTCTACGGCAAACGTGCGACGGGCGAGAAATTCCTGATCAATCCGAACAAGTAAGCCGCTTGGCGTGACATCGCATCGTCACGGTTGAAGGCAAGCCGACCAGCCCCTATCTGGCCACGGAGTAACCACCCGGACCGGAGAGAGGCATGCGAACGCTCGCTCTTGCGATCGTCGTCACGGCGATGGCCAGTTCCTTCATGTCGCATGCCGAAGCGCAGGAATCGGTGCGGAGGATCGTCCGGAACGAGATCCTCAGCCTGCTGCCTGCCGACGGCGCCGGCGGCATCGCCGTCGCCGTTCGCATCGACGACCGAGTGCTGTTCTTCGACGGAGGCTTCGCCGATCTGGCCGAGCGGCGGCCGGTAACGCCCGACTCGCTGTTCAACATCGCCTCGCTGCGCAAGCCGTTCGAGGCGACGCTTCTCGCCCTTGCCGTGCAAGACGGCAAGATGGTGCTCGACCATCCCGTCTCGAACTATGTGCCGGAGCTTGGCGCGGGCGGCGATATCCGCCGCGTCACGGTGGGCCAGCTCGCCACCCACACATCCGGGCTTTTGCTGCCGCAAGACCATCCGCCGTGGCCGACGACGCGCTACACGCGGGCCGGCTTCCTCGAAACGCTCAAGGCCTGGCAAGCCGATGCCGCGCATCAGCCCGGCCGGCAGCATCTCTACACTCACGCCGGCTTCATCCTGCTGCAGCTCGCGCTGGAGCGTGGCCTTGGCGCTGCCATTGGCGAGCTGGCCGAACGGGAGATCTTCGGCCCCCTTGGCATGACCTCGAGCAGGATTCCCGACCGCCGCCAGGACGGTCGGAGCAATCTGCCGCCGTCGCTCCTGCAGCGCGCCGTTCAGGGCTATTCCGAAGATGGCGGCGTCGCCGTCGGCAAGCCAGGCGATCAGCAGACCTACTACGACTGGCCGGGCACCGGGCAGATGTACAGCTCAGTGCGCGATCTTGACGCCTTCCTCGACGCCAACATGGGCCACGGCCGCGCTGTGCCGGCGCTCACCCGAGCCATGACCATGGCACAAGCTCCTGCATTCTCGATCGGCCCGCACAGCGCCCAGGCGCTGGCCTGGGAAATAGACGACACCGCTGCCCCAACCGTCATCGACAAGAACGGCGGGCTCAACAATGCGTCCGCCTACATGGGCATGATGCCGGCGCGCAGGCTGGGCATCGCCGTGCTTTCCAATCGAGGCGGGATCGATGTTGCGGAAGCTGGTCGGCGGGCGCTGCGTCAACTCTCTCAACAGGGAATGTGAAGCCCGGCACCATCTTGACGCGATGGCGACCGCATCGTGACCGCCGCGTGGCGCGCCTCCAGCAAGCAACCACCGCCTTGTTCGACCGTTTTCTCGCCAACAGCCCACCAGGAGGCATTCATGTTGCGGATCAAATCTCTTGCCATCATCGGCTCGCTGGCGCTGGCCACGGCGGCTTGCGGCGACCGGCCGGTCGACCGCGCCCTCACGGGCGGCGCCATCGGCGCTGGCGGCGGCGCCTTGATCGGCGCGGCGGCGGGCAACCCGTGGGCCGGTGCGGCGGTCGGTGCCGCCGGCGGCGCAGTGATCGGTGCGGCGACGGCGCCGCGTCAGTACTACTACTAAGTCACAGGCGGCTGCCGGCCCTCTGCCAGCCATCGATCGAAGCGATCGACAATCACAGCGGCGGCCAAGAAAAGGCCGCCGCTGGAGAGCGTGTAAAGCCAGCTCATGCCAACGAAGACCTGCGCCGTCTGCTGCAGCAGGTCGGTCTGGCGACCGACACCGAGCTGGAGAAGCCAGACCGCAAACTGCAGCAGAGCGATCGCGAAGAAGGGAAGCGACAGGCCCAGAAGAATCCGGGCGCCGTGTTTCATCACACGATCAAACATCGCCTTGCCTTCCCTGAACTCGACTGGCCATCCATTGGTCGATCCGATGGACGACGAGCGCGCCAAAAAAAGGAAATGCCGCCCAAGTCAGCCCTCTCAAGATAAAGCTGACCACGTGAGGCCAGGCGACGGACAGGCCCTCCCAGAACGACTTGAGGTAGTGCACCCACGTCGATCTATCCCTGCCGCCCGGCCCCGCGTAATTCGCGATCTGCTGCGCACCGTCGACAAAGCTCAGAAGCACAACCAGCACGGCCACAAAAAAGAGCAGGCGCGCTCCGTACTTCATTGCACGCTGGAAGGTGCGCTCGAACATCGACGAGAAGTCTTTCAGCTTTCCGCTTTCGGCACCACCGCGGCGTCGTGCATATAAAGCCAGCCTATGTTGGCAATCGATCGATCGCCTGACGCCGCCATCGCCTCGTCGCGTTTCTGTTGTTCAGGTCCGTCGTCGAGATGGAAGCGTGTTCGATTAGCCGCGCTTGCTTCCTGCAGACGGGTCGCCCTGGGCTTGCGGATCTCCTCGTAACGGTTGAGCGCGCCGGCCACGTCGCCCGGCATCGTCGCGAGCAGCGACGCCAGCGCCGCGCCATCCTCGATCGATTGCGCCGCGCCCTGCGCCATGAAGGGCAACATGGGGTGGCAGGCGTCGCCGAGCAGCGTGACCCGGCCGTCGGTCCAGCGCGGCAGCGGCAGGCGATCGTGCAGTGCCCAGACAAAGGTCTCCGGAAAGGCCTGGATCAGGCCGCGCACGGTGGGATGCCAGCCCTCGTATCGCGCCAGCGCTTCGGCGACGTCACCCTTGGTGGTCCACGATTCGTCCGTCCAGGTGCCGTGCTCGGTGACGCAGACGACGTTCATGAACTGTCGCGACGCGACCCAGTAGTGCACGACGTGCCCGTCCGGCCCCATCCAGTTGTGCGAGGCGACCTCGATGCCGAGATGCTCTATGCGCTCGGCCGGCACCAGGCCGCGCCACGCGACGCAGCCGGTGAAGCGCGGCTGCTCCGCCCCGAAAACCAGCTGGCGCACGCGCGAACGGATGCCGTCGGCGCCGACCAGAAGGTCGGCTTCTACGGAGGTGCCGTTCTCGAACCGAGCGATCGCCCGCTCGCCCTTCTGCTCCAGGTCGACCAGCTTGTGGCCGACATGCAGGCGCTCGACCGGCATGGCGCCGCCCAGAAGCTCGGCGAGATCGCCGCGATGGAAGTGATAGTAAGGTGCGCCGAAAGCCGTCTCGACCTCCGGTCCCAGCGGCGCCCGCTGCAGGGTGCGGCCATCGTCCCAGCGTCGCTGGTTCACGGCGGCCGGCCGCACGCCGACGCGATCCATGGCCGGCTTCAGGCCCAGCCGCACCAGCAGGCGCGAGGCGTTGGGGCTGATCTGGATGCCGGCGCCGATCTCGCCGATGCGCGGCGACTGCTCGTAGACGTGGACGTCGAACCCCGCCTTCAGCAGATGCAGCGCGGCGGACAGGCCGCCAATGCCGCCGCCGATGACCGCGATCCTCATGCCTGCTCCCCTGGTCGACGTCGGGCGTAGGCTGCCAGAAGCTCCTTCACGCCGACACCGGCGATCTGCATGCCGTTGAAGTTGCAGTTCGTTGTGATCACGGTGTTGCTGAAATCGATGTCATCGAACCGGGCGCCGGCCAGGCTGACATTCTCGAACGACGCATTGGCGAGCGTCACGTCCTTGAACAGTGCGTTGTCGAGCAGCGCGCCGATGAACACCTTGGCCGGGCCTTCGGATTTCACGATCACGCGGCGGCCGGGATCGAACGGCTTGGCGGTGCCGCCGAGCTGTCCGGTCAGCGCTTCCAGGCCGAGCGGCTGTCCCCTCACCCAGCTGCCGAAGTCGATGTTGCTGGGCGTGGCGTCGCCGCCGACGCCGATCTGCAATCGCCGTTCGGCCGCCGTGCAGACGATGGTGTGCATCGTGCCGGACCCCGTGGTGTATCGGTGATCGAAAACCGGCGACAGCGAGTCGTTGAGCGCCCTGAACAGGCGGTCGGCCGTCAACTGATTGCGGGCGAATTTCTCGAGCGCCGGGAGGTGGCGGTACGAGCCGGGATTGCGCCGGTTGAAAGCCTGCTGTGACGGCGACTGGAAGTGATTGCTGCAGCCGAGCTGCTCGCCTTCGCGCACCACAACCGCCGCGGGCGAGGCTTCGACCACGGCGGCGCTGCCGCCGGCATCCATCAGCGAATAGTTGAAGGACAGCCCGTGCGGGATCCGCCGCAACAGCGCGATGGCTTCGCGTGTCGTGGCGCATTGATCGAGCACGATGCGCACGATCAGGATGCAGACGAGGCCCGGCCGCCACGTCGCCTGGCTCACCTGGTGCAGGCCGACGCAGAGCCCGTGCTCGTTCATGCCATCGACGCGGCCGGTGAAGCGATCGGAGAAGCCGATGCTGGCATGGACGCCCTTGGGCTGGACGGCGACCAGGATCCGGTCGTAGTGGCGGACGTCGTAGTCGTAGTTGCGCCCGTAGAGACCCGCGCTCATCACTGCCGAGCAGCCGCGCGGCGGATAGCGCAGACGGCCATTGGAATATTCCGCGACCGCGCGCTCGAGCGGGATCTTCAGGCCGTCGGCAAGGCCGTGCAGCTCCTCCCAGATGTTGGGCGCCCAGGCTTTCAGGGCGGCCTCGGCGTTTCGCAGGCTGAAGGCGAACGGCCGGCGCTCCTTGCGCCGCGCATAGGCCCGGCCGCGCGTCGTCCTCAGAAAGGCTTCGGCCATCTGCTTGCCGACGTCATGGGAACTTCCCCGGCATTCCAGCACATCGACGCGCCACGGCTTGGTCATTGGCTCAACGCTCCGCCCGTTTGCCTGGGCATGCTGTTGCCGGGAGCCGTGGGTCGTCAATCGAGCAGGCGGCATGACCGGTCCGCGATGACGGGCCTTCATCGCCGGGCCGGCGGGCGCTACACTCCTCAAATTGCAATTTGATTTTTTAGGCCAGCACCTGACGCCAGACGGCGCGGCCGTCGGTGCAGGCATTGCCGCGCCAGGCGACATGAGTGTCGGGGCGCACCAGCACCAGCCTGGCCTCGTAGATCGGCGCCACCGGATCGTCGACCAGCACGGTGTCGAGCGGCGCCGGCGCGGCATCGATCAAGGGCGATGGATCGGCGTTGCCGAAGATCAGCAGCGTGAACCACGGGCCAAGCCGGTCGTAGAGCGCGCTGCCGTCGCGCAGGAAGGTGCTGGGGAGGCGCGCGCCGGGTGCGGTGGTCGGCTCGTATTTCAAGGGATCGGGCTCGACGCCGTCGTAGCGATAGCCGAATTCGATGCCCCAACTCTCGTTCTCGGCATTGCCCAGCACCGCGATCTCGCGCGCCAGTTGGTCGGGATCGGTGATGCGCTCATAGAGCTCGCCGATCTTGATGCGCACGCCGGTATGGCGCTCCGAGGCCAGCCGGTTGCGATGGCCGACCGGCCGGCGCTCCGCTTCGTAGGAGGCAAGCAGGCCGGGACCGGCATGCCCCTTGACCGTCGCGGCAAGCTTCCAGCCGAGATCGACGGCATCGCCGATGCCGGTGTTCATGCCGTAGCCGCCGGTCGGGATGTACTGATGCGCGGAGTCGCCGGCCAGGAAGACGCGGCCGCCCCGGTAGCGGTCGGCCAGCAGCAAATGCGTGAACCAGGGATTGGCGACCAGGATCTGGCGCGCGAACGGCCGGCCGACCCACGCTTCGAGCACGGCGTCGGGATCGAGGTTGGGCACGTCGACGCCGGATGGCGGCCGCGTCTGCAGGGTCCAGGTGTCCTTGTCATCCTGCGCGATCAAAGTGCCGCGTGCCGTCTGGTAGTGCCAGGCGATGCCGAAGGCCTGCAGGATGTCGCGCGCCTCGGAGCGGAAGTGGATCATGTAGCGATGGGCGACGGCAGCGCGACCTTCGAGGCCAATGCCGAGCTTGTCGCGCACGATGCTCGAGCCGCCGTCGCAGCCGGCGAGGAAGTCGCAGCGCACCTGCTCTGTTGCGCCGGTCTCGACGGTGCGCAACGTGGCGGTCACGCCATCGGCGTCCTGCTGGAAATCCTCGAAGGCCACGCCCCAGCGCGCATCAACGAAAGGATGATTCAGGATGGCGGCCTGCAGCACGGGCTCGATCATGACCTGGCTGACGCGCATGGCGGGCTCGCGTGGCTGGGTACCGTCGTTCGTGGCCAGAATCTCGGCACGCTTCTCGACGACGCTGGGATAGCGGAAGCGGTGCAGCTCGCGTCCCGTCAGGGACGTGATCCAGGAAACGTCGAAGTTGTTCTCCTCGGCCACGGCGACGGCGCGCAGTTGGTCGACCAGGCCGAGACGCCGGAACAGCTCCATCGAGCGGCCGTTGGTGATGTCCATCTTGGGATGCCGCGTGGTCGAGGCATTGCGCTCGACCAGCAGGCAGCGCACGCCGAACGACGCCAGCGTGCGGGCAAGCGTCATGCCGACCGGCCCGCCGCCGGCGATCAGGACGGGGACGTGCTTCACCGCACGAGGTCCTTCGCTGCGCTCAGGACGCTCGCTTCGCTGCCGCTTCCTTCTCCGCCATCTTGGCCTTGAGCTGCTCGGGCGTGAGGCGGACGATGTGTTCGTTCTGGTGGCTATAAATGTCGTATTTCTGGACGTCGAGGTCTTCCAGCACGATCTCGCGCGCCATCACCTTGCGCTTCCACTCGGCATGCTCGGCCTCGGCGGCGTGGAACTCGGGCATGACCTCCCTGGCGAACAGTTCCAGCGAATCGCAGATGTCCTGATGGCTGGTCTTGCCGGCCTGGTTCAGCAGGATCACCTGGTCGACACGGCTCTGCTGGAACTGGCGCAGCTTTTTGCGGATGGTCTCCGGCGAGCCGATCAGGCCGGAGTCGAGTGCCTTGCGTTCCTCGGGTCCGCCCTTCCAGCTCTGGTACTCCTTCCAGAGATCCGACGTGCCCGGCGCGTCGACGCCTTTGCGGCCGTAGTAGGAGAGCGCGAAGATGAAGAAGGTCCAGCCGGCGGCCTTGGCCTCGGCCTCCTCGTCGGTGGCGGCGCACATGAAGCCCGACACCATGGCGACGTTGGGATTGCTCGGATAGTCGGTGAGCTTCTGCGCGTTGTTCAGAAGGTTGTTGTAGTACTTGTGCACCCAGGCGCGCGCCGCCTCGGGCGTCACGAAGGTGAAGCCGAGCGCGCCCATGCCCCATTCGCCGGCCTTGCCGATGGTCTGGATGTTGGAGCAGGCGACCCACAGCGGCGGATGCGGCTTCTGGTAGGGCTTGGGAATGACGTTGCGCGCCTCGAAGTCGTAGTACTGGCCGTGGAATTCCCAGCTTTCCTTGGTGAACATCGGCACGATCGCCTTGACCGCCTCCTCCCAGCGCTCGCGCTTGTCGCGCACGCGGATGTTGAAGGGGTGGAGCTCAGCGGGGCCTGCCGCCTCGCCCATGCCGAGATCGACGCGGCCGCCGGACAGCAGGTCGAGCGTGGCGACGCGCTCGGCGACGCGATGCGGCTGGTTGGTCGTGAGCTGGACCACGCCATGGCCGAGGCGAATGCGCTTGGTGCGCTGGCTCGCGGCGCCGAGGAAGACCTCGGGCGCCGAGGAGTGCGAGTACTCTTCCAGGAAGTGATGCTCGACCTCCCAGGCGTAGTCGTAGCCCAGCTTGTCGGCGAGCTCGATCTGGGTGAGCGAATCCTGCAGCAGCTGGTACTCGCTGTCGGGTCCCCACGGCCGCGGCAGCTGGTGTTCGTAGAAGATGCCGAATTTCATGGATGCTTCCTCAGTAACGTTGTCATCCCGAGCGCAGCGAGGGACCTTTAAGGCAACAGGAAAGGTCTCTCGCTACGCTCGGGACGACAGTGTTGTTGTCTCGATGGCAATGTCATTTGCCCTCACAGAACCCAGCGATGCGATCGACGAGAGTGGGAATCAGCTGGCTTGGAAAATCGTGGCCCCAGCCAGGATAGGTCTGCAACTCCGCCCCCGGGATCAAGCGCGCGACGTCGCGGCCGCACTCGACGGGCAGCAGCGGGTCTTCCTCGCCGTGCAGCACCAGGGTCGGCGCCTTGATCGTCTTCAGCAGATCGACGCGATCGCCGGAGGCGATGATCGACAGGTACTGCCGCGCGCCGCCCTCGGGATACCAGCGGCGGTCGACGTTCTTCTCGACGAAGGCGCGCAGGGCGGCCCCATCCGACGGATAACCCGGGCTGCCGATCACGGTGCGCAGCTTCATGCCGTGCCTGACGCGCTGCTCGCGCGAGGGCCCTTCGGGCTGCGCCGTCAGCATCGCCAGCGCCTCGGGCTTGCCCGGCGGCAGGCCGGGCCGGCCGCTGGTCGAATAGATCGAGACCAGCGAGCGGGTGCGGTCGGGCCATAGCGCAGCCACGGTCTGGGCGATCATGCCGCCCATCGAGGCGCCGACGATGTGCGCCTTGTCGATGCCGAGCACGTCGAGGAGGCCGATGCCGTCGCCCGCCATGTCCTTCACGAGGTACGGCGCGTCGACCTTCTTGCCCAACATCACCTTGCCGATCGCCTCGGCGATGTTGGGCACGCCCCACGCGCCGAAGTCGGTCGTGAGCCCGGTATCGCGGTTGTCGAAGCGGATGACGAAGAAACCTTTCGCCGCCAGCCCCTCACACAGGGCGTCCGGCCAGATGGTGAGCTGAGCGCCCAGGCCCATGATCAGGAGCACGGCGGGATCGGTCTTGCTGCCGCACGTCTCGTATTCGATCTCGATGCCGTTGGCCTGTGCGCGCGCCACGTTGCCTCCACTGTCCCTATCTGTCCTTCAACGCCTCATCCAGCCACACCACAGCTTTGACAGCGGCACTCAAGGCGTCGTCCATCGAGGAATAGGCGGCGCCCGAATGGTACGCAACCGGCGTCCAGGCGCCGGCATCCTCGACATCGCGGCGGAACTCATCGAAGCCGAAGCTGCCGTCGGGCCGGCGGAACAGGTCGACGCAGCGGTCGTGCTCGCCGTTCTCGACGCTGCGCAAGACGACCCACGACTTGTCGATGCGCCGGGACATGCCGGTCAGTATCGGCCGCGCCGGGCCGCCCACCAATAGGCGAGCGGCTTGCGCCAGGCGCCGATGTCGCCGAGCGAGAGGGCCGGCAACAGGATCGGAAGTGCCGACGGATCGACCTCACGCCGGAGCGCGCGCGCCTCGGCAATCAACGCATCGCGCTCGGGCCCCTCGCCCATCAGCCAGGCCGCCGCCACACCACGCGCCGCGCGCCGGCTCGTCTCGTCGCCGACACCCAGCACGGCGAGCTCGAGGTCGGCCAGGGCATGGCCGGCGCGCAGCACGTCGAGCGGGCCTTCAATCTCCTCCTCGCGTGCATCGATCAGCGCGAACAGGTCGTGCGGCCGCAGGTGACGGCGCCACACGGTTTCGCTCAGCGATTCGACGATGGGTTGCGCGCGCGGCTTGCCCCCGCCAGCCGCCTCGGCCACAGCCTCGCGCCACCATTCCAATCGAATGCGCGCCAGCATCGGTTCGCGGGTGACAGAGCGTGTGCGAGCAAGCTCGTGATTGAAGGCCAACAGCGCCAACAAATCGGTGCGCGCGGGCTCAGGCGCGAACAGCGCGCCGAGGAAGCGATCGCGATCGGCATTGCGCACGAGGTCGAGCACATAACGATGCGATGCTGCAGGCGCGAGGTAGGCATCACTCATGCAGCGGAAAACTCCGGCGTGCGACCGTTGAATGAAGAGGCTTCTGCGCGTACAATGCGCAATTGGAGATTCACCAAGCCCATCAACAAGATAAAAGGGATACCTAACATGGGTGCCATCTTCACATCGCCCGGACGTACCGTCACCGCCGGGGTCGTGCTGATCATAGCCATCGTCATCGTCGTCGGTCTGATCACCGGACAGATGATCAAGGTCGACCACGCCTATGCCACGTTCATCATGCGCTGGCTGCATGTGATCAGCGGCGTGCTGTGGATCGGCCTGCTGTGGTACCTCAACTTCGTGCAAGTGCCGACCATGCCGACCATCCAGCCGGTCGAGCATCGCGCGGCGATCAGTAAGTTCATCGCGCCCAACGTGCTGTTCTATTTCCGCTACGCCGCACTCGCCACGGTGATCACCGGCCTGCTGCTGGCCTGGATGCTGGGCTACATCGTCCAGGCGCTGACCTTGCGCCCGGGCTTCGTGATGATCGGCATCGGCATGTGGATGGCGCTGATCATGGCCTTCAACGTCTGGTTCATCATCTGGCCGAACCAGCAGAAGATCCTGGGCCTGGTCGAAGCCACGGCCGAGCAGAAGGCCGCCGCCGCCAAGCCCGCGCTCTATGCCAGCCGCTTCAACACCATGTTCTCGATCGGCATGCTCTACTGCATGGTGGCGCAGCAGAACGCGCCCATCTGATCGGTCGACAAGGACTAAAGGGAGCGGGGCCCATCGGGCCCCGTTTTCTTTGGGAGCGCGGGCGTCCGGCCTGCATCATGAGCGGGCTGGAGGCCCGCGCTCCCGTATCTGGTGGCCGCATCAGCCCCCTACCCTACATATTGATAATTTCCAGCAATAATATTACAATGCATTCGTGGGCATTTGCCCTGGCCACGATCAGGCCGTCGCGTGTCCCACGCGTCCCCCTCGCGTAGTCGCGCATGCTTCCGCGTTCAATCGTCGACGATTGAGTGAAGCGGGACCTCTCCGCTCCCGCTGCAACGGAGGAACAATCAAGTGATGGAGATGTTCGACAAGGCCAAGACCTGGATCCTCAAGATCACGGAATTGGGCCTCTTGCTGGTGGCGCTCGCCATCGTGCTGCAAATGCTGTTCGGCACCGCCGTGCCTTTCCTGGGCGGCGATGTCGTCGGCAACCTGCTCAAGCTCCTCGCGGCGCTGGGCAGCAACGGCGTCGTGGGATTGGTGGCGATCGCCGTCATTCTCTACCTGTTCAACCGCAAGTAACCACGCGTACCCCCTCAGAAAAAGAAACGACAAGGAGATGGACATGGAATGGTTCGATCGCGGCAAGATGGTGATCCTGCGCCTCACCGATCTCGGTATCGCCCTGCTGGCGCTGGGCATCATCCTGCAGCTTCTCTTCGGCAATGCGATGCCTTTCCTGGGCAACGACATCGCCGCGAACATCATGACCTTCATCA
Source organism: Reyranella sp. (assembly GCA_035296945.1). Taxonomy (GTDB): domain Bacteria; phylum Pseudomonadota; class Alphaproteobacteria; order Reyranellales; family Reyranellaceae; genus Reyranella. The sequence continues at coordinate 793 of DATGZZ010000807.1, read as the reverse complement.
AGGGTCTCGGCGGACAAGGCCTGGTCGGCCTGGTCGCCATCGCCGTGGTCTTCTACATCCTGAACCGCAAGTAATCCGACGCGGTCCTGCCTGGAGGAAGCCTCGCCGTTCGCGGCGGGGCTTCTTCTTTTGGCCCGCTAGACCGGAATCATCGCTGCCGCGACGCGCCGGCCTTCGGCCAGCAGGACGTTGTAGATGCGGCAGGCCGATCCGGTATCGACCACCTCGAGCGACAGCCCGGCCGATTTCAAAGACGCGCGCAACGCCGGCGGCAGGAAGACGGCGCGCGACCCGCAGCCCACGACCAGAAGCTCGGTCGGCGTCGGCGCTTCCTTGAGGGCGGCGAGATTGTCGAGGGCGAGGTCTTCGGCGCGGGTGACGTCCCACGCCGTCGTCCTGGTCGGCGTCACCAGCACGGGCGAGCGCCATTCGCGATCGCCGATCTTGAAATGTCCGGGGCCGTAACTGCGGATGAGCTGGACCTGCGCAGGGTCAGGCGTCGGCAGGGTCTTGTCGGAGGGACCCTGCGTCGGCGGCTTCACGCCTTGGCCTTCTCGGCCTTGTCGTCGTCCAGTCGCAACTGCTCGGGCCTCAGCTTCAGGTAGACCAGGCCCGCGCAGGCGACCCAGATCGACGAGTAGGTGCCGACGATGACGCCCCACAGCATCGCCACCGAGAAGCTGTAGAGCACCGGTCCGCCGAACAGCACCAGCGCCAGGACGGCGACGAACACCGTGCTCGAGGTCATCAAGGTGCGTGACAGGGTCTCGTTGATGCTGAGATTGAGCAGCTC
>DATGZZ010000806.1:0-2810 GCA_035296945.1 Reyranella sp. | reverse complement strand
GATCGTGCAGTTCGGCGGCCAGACGCCGCTCAAGCTCGCCAAGCCGCTCGAGGCCGCCGGCATCCCGATCCTCGGCACCTCGCCCGACGCCATAGACCTCGCCGAGGACCGCGAGCGCTTCCAGCAGCTCATCCACAAGCTCAAGCTGCGCCAGCCCGACAACGGCACCGCGACCTCGCAGGAGCAGGCGATCGCGATCGCCGAGAGGATCGGCTACCCGGTGGTCATCCGCCCGTCCTACGTGCTGGGCGGCCGCGCCATGCAGATCGTCTACGACCGCGAAGGCACCGAACGCTATATGCGCGACGCGGTGAAGGTGTCGGGCGCCAATCCGGTGCTGGTCGATTCCTATCTGCGCGACGCCATCGAGGTCGATGTCGATGCGCTGGCCGACCAGAACCAGAACGTCTTTGTCGCCGGCATCATGGAGCACATCGAGGAAGCCGGCATCCATTCCGGCGATTCGGCCTGCTCGCTGCCGCCATATTCGCTGCCGGCCAAGATCATCGCCGAGATCGAGCGCCAGACGGAAGCGATGGCCAAGGCCCTGCAGGTCGTCGGCCTGATGAACGTGCAGTACGCCGTGAAGGACGGCGAGGTCTACGTGCTGGAGGTCAATCCGCGCGCCAGCCGCACCGTGCCGTTCGTCGCCAAGGCGACCGGCCAGCCGATCGCCAAATACGCTGCCCGCCTGATGGTCGGCGAGTCGTTGAAGTCGCTCGCCATCAAGAAGGCCAAGGGCAAGCACGTCGCGGTCAAGGAAGCGGTGTTCCCGTTCGCGCGCTTCCCCGGCGTCGACGTCATCCTCGGCCCCGAGATGCGCTCGACCGGCGAGGTCATGGGGCTGGATTCCGATTTCGGCCGCGCCTTCGCCAAGTCGCAGCTCGGCGCCGGCAGCAAGGTGCCGGTCGACGGCGTGGTCTTCGTGTCGGTCAAGGATCCCGACAAGGCGGCGATGGTGAAGCCGGTGAAGCGCCTGGTCGAGCTCGGCTTCAAGGTCGTGGCGACCGGCGGCACCGCCGACCATCTGCGCCGTCACGGCATCGAGGCGCAGCGCGTCAACAAGGTGCTCGAGGGCCGCCCGCACATCGTCGACCTGATGAAGGACGGCAAGGTGCAGCTCGTCTTCAACACCGTCGACGGCTCGGCGGCGCTGACCGACAGCTTCACGCTTCGGCGCACCGCGCTCATGCACAAGATCGCCTATTACACCACGGTGGCCGGCGCCAAGGCCTCGGTTGAAGGCATTGCGGCGCTGAGCGGCGGGCCGTTGGACGTGGCGCCCCTGCAATCCTACTTCAAGACGGCTTTCTAGCCTCCCGAGCCCAAAATCGGTGCAATGCAACCGGCCCGATGGGGCCGGGATGGGCGTTGACGCCGCACGAATCATTAAGGACGATCAGGCAATGGAAAGGGTTCCGACGACGGCCGAGGGGCTGAAAGTCCTCGAGGACGAACTGAAGCAGCTGAAGAGCGTGGAGCGCCCGTCGATAATCAAGGCGATCGCGGCGGCGCGCGAGCATGGCGATCTTTCGGAGAACGCCGAGTACACCTCTGCGCGCGAACGCCAAGGCTTCATCGAGGGCCGTATCGCCGAGATCGAGGACATCATCTCGCGCGCCGAGGTGATCGACTTCAGCAAGCTTTCCGGCAAGATCGTAAAATTCGGCGCCACCGTGCGGCTGGCCGACGAGGACACCGACGAGAAGGTGAAATACCAGATCGTCGGGCCCTACGAGGCCGACCTCACCAAGGGCCGCATCTCGGTGACCTCGCCGATCGGCCGCGCCCTGATCGGCAAGACGGTGGGCGACACCGTCGAGGTCCAGACGCCGCGCGGCGCGCGCTCCTACGAGGTCGTCGGGGTCCAGTTCAAGTAGCTGCCATCATCGCTCGAGCACGCCGGACACCGGTTGTCTTCATCACGGTGTACTGGATCAAGAACAAGCCGACCTTGCTGCCGATCGCCCAGACCGACTTGACGGCTGCCCACGTCGTCACGTCGAGGCTGAGTGCCAGGGCGATGTTGAGTGCGGCCGAGAAGAACATCAATCCCGCCCACACGTAGCCGAAGACGATGCCGAGGTCCGGCGCCGTCGCCAGCGCGATCGGCGGCAGATAGCGGTTCATCCAGCCGCGCTTCAGCATCACGATGCCGACGACGACGTAGATGACGCTGGGCTTGAGCATGATGAAGAGCGGATCGCGGGTGAAGAAAGTCGCCGTGCCCGAGGCCATGATGATGATCAGGCTCATCCACTGCAGGGCCTCGACAGGCTTCTTCTTCACCAGCTGCCAGCCGATCTGCCCGACCCCCAGCGCCATGCCGAGCCCCACCGCCAGGAAGAGATTGTCGGTCAGCACATAGACCGCGAGAAAGAGCAGCGTCGATGCCATGTCGGCCAGCAGCACACGGGACGCCTGGAAGAGATCCTTCATGGCTCGCGCCTCCTTGTCGTCTTGAGGACAACACTGTGTATTTTAACGACGCTATCAATACACACTGTTCCCCGCAAGAGGATTCTAGACGACGACCTTGATGTAGGTGTCCTTCATGACGATCAGGCCGCGGCGGAAGGCGTAGAGGTCGCAGCCCAGCCACTCCTGGCGCTCGCCGGTCCGGAGCGTTGCCGTGCGGTGCCATTCCGTCACGGCGCGGTTGCCGCAGATGAACTCGCTGGTGTGTCGCCATTTCACGTCGCCGGCGTTGGCGAACAACGGCTCGAAGTAGCTCCTGATCGCTGCCTTGCCCTTGAAGCTCTGGCCCCAATAGTCAGGCCCCCGGGCATTGCGGAACTCGCCGTCTTCGG
>DATGZZ010000805.1:0-5367 GCA_035296945.1 Reyranella sp. | reverse complement strand
AAGCGCTTGAAGGCCTCGACCGCGGCGATGGCGCCGGCGATGCCGCCCACCATGGAGAAGCCCAGGGCGTGCATCCCGGAGAGCAGCGCATTGGCCGTCCCGAAGAACATCGCGCCGCACAGCGCGCCCGCGCCGGCGGTGACGGCGTAGAGGCCGGGATCGGTCACGCGATTGGCGGGCAACGACTCAGCCGGAATGAGATGACGCGTGGTCCACCAGAATGCGGTCATCGAGGCAAGCCACGCCGCGACGTCGAACACGGCGTGGATGTAGGGAAGCCCGAAGTAGCTCATGCTGGGGGCGCGCCACTCCAGTGGCGCGTCTTCTCATGCTCTTCTGGACCGCGCGCTTCCAGCGCGCTCATGAGCGAGCCGGAGGCTCGCGGTCCGGAAGACCATGAACGCGCCACTGGAGTGGCGCGCCCCCAGCGAAGACTACTACTTCGGACCACCCTGTCCCGTGGCGCGCAGCCTGAGGCGCAGCGCGTTCAGCTTGATGAAGCCTTCGGCGTCGCGCTGGTCGTAGGCGCCGGCATCGTCCTCGAAGGTCACGGTCTTCATCGAGTACAGCGACTTGGGCGACTTGCGGCCGACCACGGTGGTGTTGCCCTTGTAGAGCTTCAGCCGCACCGTGCCGCTCACGTGCTCCTGGCTCTTGTCGATCAGCGCTTGCAGCATCTCGCGCTCGGGCGAGAACCAGAAGCCGTAGTAGATGAGCTCGGCATACTTGGGCATCAGCTCGTCCTTGAGATGCCCTGCCCCGCGATCGAGCGTGATCGATTCGATGCCACGATGCGCGGCATGGAGGATCGTGCCGCCCGGCGTCTCGTAGATGCCGCGGCTCTTCATGCCGACGAAGCGGTTCTCGACCAGGTCGAGCCGGCCGATGCCGTTCTCCTTGCCGAGCTCGTTCAGCCGCGTCAGCAGTGTGGCCGGCGACATCGCTTTGCCATCGATGGCGACGGCATCGCCCTTCTCGAAATCGACCGTGATGTAGGTCGCCTTATCGGGTGCCTGCTCGGGCGAGATGGTGCGCTGGTAGACCATCTCGTCGGCCTCTTCCCAGGGATCCTCCAGGATCTTGCCCTCGCTGGAGGAGTGCAGGAGGTTGGCATCGACCGAGAACGGCGCCTCGCCGCGCTTGTCCTTGGCGATCGGGATCTGATGCTTCTCGGCGAACTCCAGGAGCTTGGTGCGAGAGGTGAGCTCCCATTCGCGCCACGGCGCGATCACCTTGATGTCGGGCTTGAGCGCATAATAGGTCAGCTCGAAGCGCACCTGGTCGTTGCCCTTGCCGGTGGCGCCGTGACAGACGGCGTCGGCGCCGAGCTCGCGGGCGATCTCGATCTGGCGCTTGGCGATCAGCGGCCGCGCGATCGATGTGCCGAGCAGGTACTGGCCCTCGTAGAGCGCATTGGCGCGGAACATCGGGAAGACGAAGTCCTTCACGAACTCCTCGCGCACGTCGTCGATGAAGATGTTCTCGGGCTTGACGCCCGCCATCTCCGCCTTCTTGCGCGCGGGTCCGAGCTCCTCGCCCTGGCCGAGGTCGGCAGTGAAGGTCACGACCTCGCAGCCGTAGGTGGTCTGCAGCCACTTCAGGATGACGGAGGTGTCGAGGCCGCCGGAATAGGCCAGCACGACTTTCTTGATGTCGCCCTTTTTATGGGGCCCGGTATAAGTAACGCTCATGGCAGCCGGCTTTCGGTTCGGATCGGTGAAGGCGCGCGAATATAGCGGCCGAACCCAGCCGGGCAAGCCTGCCGCAAAGACGCTATAATCGATCCCGAGATAAGCTCAGCCATGGCCTCTGCCCTAGATCGTCTCACCTATGCCGCGCGCCAGACCGCGCGCGTGGCCTGGTATGCCGGCCACTACGCCGCCGGCCGCCGGCTGCTGAAGCCGATGCCCAAGCCCGACTTCCCGGTCGGGCCGACGCCCTCGCGCGACGAAATGACAAAGGAGATGCGAGCCGTCTTCGAACGCGAATGGCAGGACATCAAGGCCGGGCTCTTCCCGACGCCGCGCCCCCTGTCGTTCGACCCCAGCGAATTCCTGCGCCGCAGCGTGCTCTATTTCCGTGACCTGCCGCACGTCGATGCGCGCCGCCACGGCCGGAGCGACGACCTGCCGCCCGGCGAGCAGGGCGATGGGCTGCCCGACTACTACCGCCAGAACTTCCACTTCCAGAGCGACGGCTGGCTTTCGGACCATTCGGCCGCGATCTACGACACCCAGGTAGAAGTGCTGTTCACTGGCGCCGCCGACGTCATGCGCCGCCGCGCCCTCAGGCCGATCGCCGAATGGATGGCCGGCCGCAATCAGCGCGACTTGAAAGGCCTCGATATCGGCTGCGGCACCGGCCGCCTGCTCGCCTTCCTGCACGACGCCTGGCCCGGCATGAAGTTCACCGGCCTCGATCTCAGCGGTCCCTACCTGGCCGAGGCGCGCCGGCTCATCGGCAAGACCGCACGCGTGAAGCTTATCGAGGGTGCGGCGGAGAAGCTGCCGTTCGAGGACCGGAGCCTCGATCTCGTCGTGTCGTCGTTCCTGATGCACGAGCTGCCGGAGACGATCCGCCAGCAGGCGCTGGCCGAGATGGCGCGCGTGCTGAAGCCGGATGGACTCGTCGTCATCGTCGATTCGATCCAAAGGGGCGACGTACCATCATGGGACGGCCTGCTCGACCTCTTCCCGCATTATTTCCACGAGCCGTACTACGCGGCGTATGCCAACGGCAGCGTCGCCGCGTGGGGCGAAGCGGCCGGACTAAAACCCATCGACAGCGAACGCGCCTTCCTATCTAAGGTTTCGGCATTCACGCGCGAGGACTGAGCAGATCCCAATGTCCACCGTTCTGCCTCCCCTCTCGCTCGACGAAGTCAGCCGAACGGCCGAGAACCCGTTCACCGCGGTCAACACGCTGCTCGGCGACTTCAATACCGCGCATGTCGGACCGACCAAGCACGTGCCCTTGTGGCTGCTGGCGCGCGACGCCGACGGCAGGGTGCAGGGCGGCCTTTTGGGACAGACCTATTGGTCCTGGTGCTCGGTCGATGTGCTGGCGGTCGCCGAGGCCTATCGCCGCCAGGGCATCGGTTCACGCCTGCTGGCAAAGGCCGAAGAGATCGCACGCAACCGCGGCTGCATCGGCATTCGTCTCGACACGACGAGCTTTCAGGCGCCCGGCTTCTACAGCCGCCACGGCTACACCGAATTCGGCCGCATAGACGATTATCCGCCGGGCCACACGCATCACTGGTTTATGAAGCGGTTTTGAGTCGGCTACAGCGCTACCTTCTCGCGCCGCCCACGCTGGCTGGTGCTCTTGAGCTGGCCGCAGGCGGCAAAGATGTCGCGGCCGCGCGGCGTGCGGATGGGGGCGCTCAGTCCGCCGTCGTTCACGATCTCGGCGAAGCGGTGCATGCGGTTGTTGGAGCTGCACTCGTAGGGCGCGCCCGGCCAGGGATTGAACGGGATCAGGTTCACTTTGGCGTGGATGGGCGTCAGGAGGCGGACCAGCTCTCGGGCGTCGGCGTCGCTGTCGTTGACGCCCTTGAGCATGGCGTATTCGAAGGTGATGCGCCGGCTGTTCCTGGCGCCGGGATAGGCGGCACAGGCCTTCAGAAGCTCGGCGATCGGCCATTTGCGATTGATCGGCACCAGCGTGTCGCGCACCGCGTCGCTCACCGCGTGCAGCGAGACCGCAAGGTTGACGTCGAGCACGTCGCCGACCTTGGGGATCATGGGCACGACGCCCGAGGTCGAGAGCGTGATGCGCCGGCGCGACAGGGCGATGCCCTGGTCATCCATGACGATCCTGAGCGCGGTCGCGACGTTGTCGAAATTGTAGAGCGGCTCGCCCATGCCCATCATGACGATGTTTGACAGCATACGCGTGGTCTCGGTCGGCGTCGGCCATTCGCCATAGCTGTCGCGCGCGACCATGAACTGGCCGACGATCTCCGCGGGGCTGAGGTTGCGCACCAAGGGCTGCGTCCCGGTGTGGCAGAAGCTGCAGGTCAGCGTGCAGCCGACCTGGCTCGACACGCACACCGAGCCGCGATCCTCCTCGGGGATGTTGACGGTCTCCGCCTCGTTGCCGTCAGGGAAGCGCAGCAGCCACTTGCGCGTGCCGTCGACCGAGCGCTGCTCGGTGACGATCTCGGGCCGCTCGACCACGAACAGCTCGGCCAGCCGATCGCGCGTCTTCTTGGCGATGTTGGTCATCAGCCCGAAGTCGCGCACACCATGCCAGTAGATCCACTGCCAGACCTGGCGGGCCCGGAACGGTTCCAGCCCGGCCTCGCTCAGCGACGCCTTCAGCTCGTCGCGCGACAGCCCGACCAGGTTGCGGCGCGTGTCGTTGCGGCCGCGGAACGGCTCGGTGATCTGCAGGGGCTCGGTGGGCAGGAGGGCCATGGTTCGGGCTTGAGATAGTGCATAGACCCCTCGCCCGCTAGGCCCTCTCTCTTCTCCTCCCCCGTCATACGGGGGAGGATACAGGAGGGGGCAGGCAGCAGGGTGGATGCCGGCTGGTTTCAGATCAGGATGATCTCATCCCGGCCAAGGTCGTCTGTGAGGCTTTCCCCCTCCTCTATCCTCCCCCGTATGACGGGGGAGGAAGTATGAGGGGTTATTTCGCCGCCGCCTTCTGCCTCGCCCGCTGCTTGCGCTTGTAGATCGGCTCGCCGAACGGCGGCACCACCACGGCCTCGGTCGGGCCGCCCGCGGCGACCGGCCGGGCGGCGTGGCGGCCGAGGCTGAGGTGGCGGTCGTACATGATCAGGGCGCCGGCGACGCCCAGGTTGACCGAGAAGCGGGTCGGGATCTTCACCACGTAGTCGCAGATCGACTGCACGTCGGCCGACAGGCCCTCGCGCTCGGCGCCCAGGATGTAGGCGGCTTGGCGGGGATGGCGGAAGCTCGGCAGCTCGATCGCCTGATCGGTGATCTCGATGCCCACCAGCCGGCAGCCCTGCGGCAGGCGGAAGGCCTCCAGGTCGGCGAAGTTGTAGGTCGGCACCGAGCGCGGCGTGTCGGAGGTGTCGGTGTGCGCCCCCTCGCGGCGGTTGTACTGGGCGCGCAAGGTGAACACGAAGGAGGCGCCGAAGGCATGGGCGGTGCGGAACAAGGTGCCCACGTTCATGGCCTTGCTGACGCCTTCCACACCGATGCCGAAATAGCCTTTCATGCCCCTCTTTCGTGGCCTGTCTTTTTGTTGCACTAATCCCCTGCAGGCACTGCTTCCCCCGGGTAGCGCCGCGCCCGCCCTGAAACAAGGCCAGAATGACCGTTCCTTCGCCGATGGATGAAGTTCGCGCCCAGTACGAGGCGCTGCCCTATCCGCCGCGCGATCCGCGCGATG
>DATGZZ010000804.1:0-3142 GCA_035296945.1 Reyranella sp. | reverse complement strand
TCATGATCGACCTTGCGACCAGGAAGGAGTCGCCGGCGTCGCTGTTCTTCTTCAACGTCGGCGCCTGGCGCACCGGCGGCGCCAACACGCGGGCCGGCCGGGCCGCCGAGATCGGCGCGGCCAACGGGATCACCAATGCGCGCGGGCTGGCCGGCATGTACGCACCGTTGGCCCAAGGTGGGGGCGCGCTGGTCGACGCCAAGACATTGGCGCGCATGGGCGAAGTGTCGATGGCCACGCATGACGACGCCACCCTCCGCATCCCGACGCGCTTCGCGCTGGGCTTCATGAAGTCGATGGACAACCGCAAGCGCAGCGTCGGCGCCACGCTGTTCGGTCCCGACGTCGACAGCGTGATCATGGGCAGCGCCGCCTTCGGCCATGTCGGCGCCGGCGGCTCGCTGGGCTTCGCCGATCCGGCCGCGGGCCTCTCCTTCGGCTACACCATGAACCGCATGGGCCCTGGCCTTCTGATGAACGAGCGCGGCCAGGCGCTGGTCGACGCGGCCTATCTGTCGTTGGGCTACACGAACAAGGATGGCGGGGTGTGGGTGAGGTGACCGGTTGCTGTCATTTTGCGATCCACAAAAGCTGTCATCCCGAGGCCGAAGGCCGAGGGACCTTTAAGGCAACAGGAAAGGTCCCTCGCTGCGCTCGGGATGACATCGATTTTGTGTCGACGACAGCGGGACAATGATCCCCGTCCTTCGCCCGCTGAAAGACCCTGCCGTCGCCACGGTCTGGTCGGGCCTCGCCGCCTCGACCATCGGCGAGGATCTGTTTCGTGTTGCCGTCGTCTGGATCGCGGCCGAGCAGATCGGCAACGCCGCTGGCTACGTCAACGCTGCGCAATACGGCGCCATGCTGGCGGTCGGCCTTTTGGGCGCCTCGCTGTTCGACCGCTGGCGCGCCGACCGCGCCATGATCGGCGCCAAGTACGCGAGCGCCCTGCTCGCCCTCCTGCCGGTCGCGGGCTTCTACGTCTGGGGCATTTCCATCCCGCTGCTGGTGATCTCGGTCATGGGGCTCGCCGCCATGCGCATGGTCTTCAATCCGGCGCTGCAGTCGGCCGTGCCCGTGCTGGTGAAGGACCGCGAGGCACTGCAGGGCATCAACGGCCTGTTCGACGCGACCTTTAGGCTGGCCCGCCTGATCGGCCCGACGCTGGCAGCGGTGCTGAACGCGCTCATGCCCGTGATCCACTTCCTGTCGGTGACGGCAGCGGGCTTCGTGCTGTCGGGCCTCGCCGTGTGGGCCGTGCGCGATCGCGTGGTCGATCCGGCGAGCAAGCCGCGGCCCAGCCGCGGCGGCTGGCGCGGCGCCTGGGACGCGCTTCTGGACGGTGCGCGCCTGATGCTGAGCGAGCCCACGACCGGCGCGTTGCTCCTGGTCAACGCCTTCGCCAACGGTCCGTGGAGCGTGGCGCTGCAGCTTGCCATCGCGCTGATGGTGGTCGAGCACGACCCGCACCTGTTCGGCTTGCATGGTCTGGCCGCCCTCGGCCTGATCATCGGCGCCATCGGCGTCGGTGACGTTGTCGGCAACCTGGTGGCGGGCAGCGTGCGCTTCGCGCGGCCGCTCTCGACCATGTTTTTAGGCTACGTGGCGATGGGCCTGGGTTTCGTTCTGCTGGCGCTCGCGGCCTGGGGCCTGCCCAACCCGTACAAGCTGCCGGGCATGATGCTGTCGGGCGTGGTCTCGGGCCTCGGCGGGCCGTTCTTCTTCATCCCCATGATCACGCGCATGCAGACGACCTTCCGCGGCGCCGAGATCGCCCGTGTATTTCGTCTCAGGCTCGCCATCATGGCGGGCTCGATGCTGGTCTTTAACCTCGCCGCCACGCCCCTGTTCGATCTGATCGGCCCGACCCACACCGAGTTCTATCTCGGCCTGCTGCTGCTGGGGCTGGGCGTGGTCGGTCACCTCCATTACCGGCGACGCGAAAACGAGCCGGAGCGAGTTCCCCGATGATCGTGAGTTCGCAGGGCACCTCGACGTGCTATGGGAACCGCCCTCACACCGAATTGGAGAGCTTCATGGCCAAGAAACCTGGCGCCCGCGCCCGGGCGGAATTCGTTTTCTTCAACGTAGTCTACGAGGATGGCTCGCAACGCTCGAATCGCCGGGTTCCCGCCGAGGCCCTGGTCGACGGCGACGGTGGTGCGCGTGGTGCCATCGAAGAGCAGGATCGGTCCGTAGCAGCGAAGTCCGGCATCCCTCCCCTCGCCATCAAGACCATCAACAGAGCCGCCTGAACCAGCGTTCATGCGGGCGCGTCGGGACGCGGATCGGCGCGCACGGGGGCCAATTATCCTCTTGCGGGAAACGGTGTGTATTGATAGCGTGTCTTTAGTACACAGCGTTACCGTTAACTCCCGACGAGCAGGAGCGCGCCATGGCCAAGGCCTTTCCGTCCGACAATCCCTTCCTGCATGGCTATTACGGTCCGGTGAACACCGAGGCCGACGCCGGCCATCTGCACATCACCGGCGAGATGCCGAAGGAGCTTCTAGGCACGCTCTATCGCAACGGCCCCAACCCGCAGTTCGCGCCGCGCGGGCCGTACCACTGGTTCGGCGGCGACGGCATGATCCACGCCTTCCACATCGAGAACGGCAACGTCTCCTACAAGAACCGCTGGGTGCGCACGCCCAAGTGGGAACTCGAGAACAAGGAAGGCGACGGCCTTTCCGGCACTTTCGGCAATCCGCGCTACAGCGATCCGCGTATCATCGAGATGAACTCGACCATCGCCAACACCAACATCGTCTGGCACGGCGGCAAGCTTCTGGCACTCGAGGAGGCGCACGCCCCTTTCTCGCTCGATCCCAAGAGCCTCATGCCGCTCAACGGTGGTTACGAAACCTTCGGCGACAAGCTCAACGGGCCCTTCACCGCCCATCCCAAGCTCGATCCCAAGACCGGCGAGATGGTGTTCTTCGGCTACGCGGCCAAGGGACGCTTCACCAAGGAGGTGAGCATCCAGACCGTGACGGCCGACGGCAAGATCACACGCGCCGAGATCCTCGACGGCCCCTTCCCCAGCATGATCCACGACTTCGCGGTGACGCGGAACTGGATCGTGCTGCCGATCTTCCCGCTCACCGGCTCGATGCAGCGCGCCATGGCCGGCAAGCCGCCG